>NZ_JBNCAR010000002.1:0-274970 GCF_051280715.1 Thauera sp. AutoDN2
CAACCACCTAATCCCTGTCAAGCATTTCGTGAATCTTTTTTAACGCCCCAGCTCACCGCCAAGACCCGATCCACCGCCCAACAACCTCCCGCTTCAACCCCCTCAACCCCGCACACCGCTTCCGAAGAAACCGCTGCAGCGCTGAAGAGGTGCGCATTATAGACCCAGCAGAAACAACGTCAAGCACTATCTGCACAAAAACCTAAACGATCCACTCGGGCGGATCAGAGCACCTGGAAGGTGCAGATACGATAGTCTCGCTCGACAAGCTCCTGCTGGAGCTTGCGTAGGGTGAACAAGCCCGCAACTGAGCGCAGGAAGACTCGCTCCGATACGAACTCGCAGTCGGATGGCAGCACCACCCGCACCAACTCCCCTTTCAATACTTCGTCGCACAGAATGCAGCGCACCGGCGAGCGCCCGTCATCGAGATCCGCAGCCTGCGGTTTACGCGCAATCAGTTCGATACCAAGGTCCGTCAGCGGCTGCCCAAAACCAAGCCGGCGGACGACCCCAAGCTGCCAGCCCTGCCCATCTACGAAATGCACAGCAACCAGCCCTCCGATGTCAGGCCAGCCCCCCGGGGGTTCAAGGTCCATGGAAAAGTGCAAGCCGCTATGGCTGAAGTCCAGTGTGCGGCACCTCTGGCGTGAGATTGAGGCACGCTCATCCAGTACGGCAAGGCAGTTCTCGAACCCATGCGTCACGTCGATCTCGGCTTCCTGAGGGAAGCGTCGACGCAGACGGATGGGCGGGTCCGCAGACCATCTACGGAGGAGCGCCTCGACGGCATCGTGCAGTGCCGGAAGGGGTTGCCCCGCAAGTGCTGCCGGCACTTCCCCACGCTCGAGCGCCTCCCGGAATCCGCGCAGAAGCTCGCCTGCAGCGTCCGCCTGGAAATGCCACGCTCCCGACGACGGCTCTCCCGCCCGGCGCTCCGGCATCGGCGCATCCGGTGGCGAAACCACATACTGGAGCGGCAGACTCTTCTTGCGGGACAACTCGATGAAGGGCAGCGCACGGTCGATCAATGCGCAGGCCGCGAGCGCCGTATCAAGCACCATCTGGTCAAGACCCGCGCTATGGTAAGCGATCGCACGCAGATACTCTCGCCCGATGCCCGGCAGGTCGCCCCCGACCAGTCGTCCATACGACTCGGGAGCGTCAGTGAAGAGAACGGCCAGACGCCCCCATACATCCAGGGGCGGGCGGCTTCGGCTGCAGGCGGACCACTTGACCACTTCCGCAGCGCTCGACGCCAGACGCAGGCGGTACGCAGCGGGCGCCGAACCATCCGCGGCCCTGCACGACGCCCAGTACGCATCACTCAAGGCGATCGCGCAGTCACGTACGCTGGCCACCCAGCGCACAGCCCATCCCGCATCCCGAACACGCCCGGCACCGGCTCCCGGAGCAGAGGAAGCGACAGCATCTCCGAAGGCATCGCCATAGCTACAGACGATGCCGAATGCTGCATCCCCCGCGCTCTCATGACCGGGTCCGGCAAGCGAGCGCAACGCGAACGCCGCTGCATGAAAGCCGGCAACAGCGTCTCCGGCACCGGCAAAGACGGCAACAGGGGAATAATCGAGAGGCCTGGGGGCGTGCAAGACGGTCTCCGAATGGGCGGGCAGAGGACGCCGCTCAGGGGCACACCCTACCCGCTGATGTGTTTGCGGCATTCTGCGCCTCGCAGCCGCGCAATGTCCAGATCATATAGGCTGTCGCGACGCCGCGGCTCAAATGGCAGGAGCGGGTACTCACCCGTTAGAATCGAGGCTTTTGCGAGGGCCCCCATGCAACAGTACCTCGACCTGATGCGCCACGTGCTCGAGCACGGCGACGGCAAGACCGACCGAACCGGAACCGGTACCGTGTCGGTGTTCGGTTGGCAGATGCGCTTTGACCTGCAGAAAGGCTTTCCACTCCTGACGACGAAGAAGCTCCACACCCGCTCCATCATTCATGAACTGCTCTGGTTCCTCCAGGGCGACACCAACATCCGTTACCTCAAGGAAAACGGGGTCTCGATCTGGGACGAATGGGCAGACGAGGACGGTGAGCTTGGCCCGGTTTATGGGAAGCAGTGGCGCCGCTGGGAGAACGCCAATGGCACCCGCGTGGACCAGATCGCCCGGCTGATCGATGGCATCCGGAGCAACCCGGACTCCCGCCGCCACATCGTCTCGGCTTGGAATCCGGGGGAGGTAGACCGCATGGCGCTTCCCCCCTGCCACGCACTCTTTCAGTTCTACGTGGCAAAGGGCAGGCTCTCATGTCAGCTCTATCAGCGCAGTGCGGACATCTTCCTGGGCGTCCCGTTCAACATCGCGTCCTACGCGCTGCTGACGCACATGGTGGCACAGGTGTGTGATCTCGAACCGGGCGATTTCATCTGGACAGGCGGGGACTGCCACCTTTACCTGAACCATCTCGATCAGGCGCGGGAGCAACTGTCGCGCACGCCGCGCGCGCTGCCGCAACTTCGGCTCAACTCTGCGGTCAAGGACATATTCGCGTTCCGCTTCGAGGACTTCAGCCTCGAAGGCTACGATCCCCACCCACATATCAAGGCTCCGGTGGCCATATGAGCAAGACCCCCGAGATCGTCATCGTCGCCGCCGTCGCGCGCAACGGCGTGATCGGCCGCGACAATGGCCTACCCTGGCGGCTGAAGGCGGATCTGCAGCGTTTCCGTGCGCTGACCATGGGGCACCCCATCCTGATGGGGCGCAAGACCTGGGCATCGCTCGGACGTCCTTTGCCCGGGCGGCGCAACATGGTGGTATCCCGCAGCAAAGACTTCAACGCCGACGGTGCCGAAGTCTTTGCCAGCCCGGAGGCTGCGATCGCAGCCGCTATTGACAGCGGCACGCTGTTCGTCATCGGCGGCGCGCAGCTTTACGACACTTTACTTCCCCTGGCTGACCGACTGGAGCTCACCGAAGTCTGGGCGGACGTCGAAGGGGATGCGCACTTCCCGCCCTTCGATCTGTCCGAATTCGTGGAAGACCGGCGCGAAGCGCGCAGCGCAGACGAAGAGAACGAGTACGACTTCGACTTCGTGCAGTACCGGCGACGCTGAGCCCCCAACACCACACACCATGAAGAAGGGCCGCAATCCGCGGCCCCTCTTCCTTCTTCAATCGAAGCGCCCGGGTACCCGGGCGCCAGCGCTCAGCCCTTCACGCAATCGACGTGGTAGCGGCCGTCCTCGCCCTTGACCAGACCGTGGATGTCCGTCTCGAAGCCGGGGAAGCGCGCATTGAAGTCGCGCGCGAACTTCAGGTAACGCACGATCGTGGCATTGAAGCGCTCGCCCGGGATCAGCAGTGGGATACCCGGCGGATAGGGCGTGACCAGCATCGCCGTGACGCGGCCCTCGAGTTCGTCGAGCACCACACGCTCGATCTCACGGTGGGCCATCTTCGCGAAGGCATCGGCAGGCTTCATCGCCGGCACCATGTCCGAGAGATACATCTCGGTGGTCAGTCGGGCAACATCGTGGTCCTTGTAGAAGCTGTGGATCTGGTTGCACAGATCCTTCAGGCCGACGCGCTCGTAACGGGGGTGCTTGGCGATGAACTCGGGCATCACCCGCCACAACGGCTGGTTGCGATCGTAGTCGTCCTTGAACTGCTGCAACTCGGTCACCATCGTGTTCCAGCGGCCCTTGGTGATGCCGATGGTGAACATGATGAAGAAGGAGTACAGGCCGGTCTTCTCGACGATGATGCCGTGCTCCGCCAGGTACTTGGTGACGATCGCCGCCGGGATGCCCGTATGTTCGGCGAAGTCGCCGTCCATGTTGAGACCCGGGGTGATGATCGTGGCCTTGATCGGGTCGAGGATGTTGAAGCCTTCGGCCAGGTTGCCGAAGCCGTGCCAGCGCTCGCCCGCCTTCAGGGTCCAGTCGTCACGGTGGCCGATGCCTTCCTCGGCGAGATAATCCGGCCCCCAGACCTTGAACCACCACTCGTCCTCGCCGAACTCGGCGTCCACCTTGCGCATCGCCCGACGGAACTCCACCGCCTCGGACAGTGATTCGTTCACCAGCGCGGTACCGCCTGGTGCCTCCATCATCGCGGCCGCCACGTCGCAGGACGCGATGATCGCGTACTGCGGCGAGGTCGAGGTGTGCATCAGATAGGCCTCGTTGAAGATGTCGCGGTCGAGTTTGCGAGTCTGCGAGTCCTGCACCAGGATCTGCGAGGCTTGGCTCAGGCCGGCGAGCAACTTGTGGGTCGACTGGGTGGAGAACACCATCGACTCGCGGCACCGCGGACGATCCGCGCCGATCGCGTGATAGTCGCCGTAGAAATCGTGGAAGGCGGCGTGCGGCAACCAGGCTTCGTCGAAGTGCAGGGTGTCGATCTGGCCGTCGAGCATTTCCTTGATGGTCTCGACGTTGTAGACCACGCCATCGTAGGTCGACTGCGTCATCGTCAGAATGCGTGGCTTCTTGTTCTTCGCCTCGCGAGCGAAGGGGTTGGCCTCGATCTTTTTCTGAATGTTCTCGATCGAGAACTCCTCCAGCGGGATCGGGCCGATGATGCCGTAGTGGTTGCGCGTCGGCGTCAGGAACACCGGCACCGCACCGGTCATGATGATCGAGTGGAGGATGGACTTGTGGCAGTTGCGGTCGACGACGACGATGTCGCCGGGCGCCACCGTGGTGTGCCACACCATCTTGTTCGAGGTCGAGGTGCCGTTGGTGACGAAGTACAGGTGGTCGCAGTTGAAAATGCGCGCCGCATTGCGCTCCGAGGCCGCCACCGGACCGGTATGGTCGAGCAGTTGACCAAGCTCGTCCACCGCGTTGCAGACGTCCGCACGCAGCATGTTCTCGCCGAAGAACTGGTGGAACATCTGGCCCACCGGGCTCTTCAGGAAGGCGACCCCGCCCGAGTGCCCCGGACAGTGCCACGAATACGAGCTGTCGGCGGCGTAGTGCACCAGTGCGCGGAAGAAGGGCGGCGCCAGCGAATCGAGGTAGTTCTTCGCCTCCCGCACCACGTAGCGCGCGATGAACTCCGGTGTGTCCTCGAACATGTGGATGAAGCCGTGCATCTCGCGCAGCACATCGTTGGGGATATGGCGCGTAGTGCGCGTCTCGCCATGCAGGAAGATCGGGATGTCGGCATTGCGGAAGCGAATCTCGACGACGAAGGCGCGCAGATCGGCGATGGCCTTGGCCGAAGCCTCGGGCGAGGAAAACTCCTCGTCATCGATCGACAGGATAAAGGCAGAGCCGCGGCTCTGCTGTTGCGCGAAGGAGGTCAGGTCGCCATAGCTGGTGACACCGAGCACCTCCATGCTTTCGTCCTCGATCGCCTTCGCCAGCGCGCGGATCCCCAGTCCCGAGGTGTTCTCCGAGCGGAAATCCTCGTCGATGATGATGATGGGGAAGTGAAATCTCATCCTGGTCCTCTCCAGCGGTGTCCTTGCGGGACGGACAAAATGGGCAGGGTAGCCGTCGTGGGTTGCCTGCGCGTTACCGAAAGTGCTTCGGAAAAGTACAAGGGGCCGTCAGGCGGCCCCGTGGATGCATCCTCTCTGCGCGTCGTCGCTTCAGATCTTTGGCAAGGTGACGCCAGTCTGGCCGAGATACTTGCCACCGCGATCTTTGTAAGAGGTCTCGCACACCTCGTCCGACTCGAAGAACAGCATCTGCGCCACGCCTTCGTTGGCGTAGATCTTGGCCGGCAGCGGCGTGGTGTTGGAGAACTCGAGCGTCACGTGGCCTTCCCACTCGGGCTCGAGCGGGGTGACATTCACGATGATGCCGCAGCGCGCGTAGGTGCTCTTGCCCAGACACACTGTCAGCACGCTGCGCGGAATGCGGAAATACTCGACCGTGCGCGCCAGTGCGAAGGAATTCGGCGGGATGATGCAGACGTCGCCCGTGAAATCGACGAAGTTGCGCGCATCGAAGTCCTTGGGGTCCACGATGGTCGAGTTGATGTTGGTGAAGATCTTGAATTCGTTTGCCACGCGCACGTCGTAGCCGTAGCTCGAGGTGCCGTAGGAGACGATGCGGCCGCTGTCGTTGCTGCGCACCAACTCCGGCGCGAAGGGCTCGATCATGCCGGCCTCTTGGGCCATGCGGCGGATCCACTTGTCGGACTTGATGGACATGGGCGCGGGTTCCAGCGGGGTGCGTTGCGGCCGGCAGCAGGGCCGGTCGTAAAAGCGGCGTAGTGTAGGACAAGCGCTGCAGCGGGGAAAGACCTCGCCACGGCATTGTTGCTGCACCGCACACCGGGACGGCCGCCGTGGCGCTCCGCCCCGGAAGCACCCGGGTTCAGGTGCTCTTGATGACGATGTTCGGAAACTTGTGCGTCATGTCCTTCGAGCGCTCTGCGATGCGCACCGCGACCCGGCGCGCGATCTGCTTGTAGGTGGAGGCGATGCGCCCCTCGGGGTCGGCGACGACCGTCGGCGAGCCACCGTCGGCCTCGCTGCGAATCTGGATATCCAGCGGAAGCGCGCCGAGGAAGGGCACATTGAAATCCGCGCACATCTTCTCGCCACCGCCGTGGCCGAAGATGTGCTCCTCGTGGCCACACTTCGAACAGATGTGGATGCTCATGTTCTCCACCACACCCAGGATGGGCACGCCCACCTTCTCGAACATCTTCACGCCCTTGCGCGCATCGAGCAGGGCGATGTCCTGCGGCGTGGTGACGATGACTGCACCGGTCACCGGAACGCTCTGCGACAGGGTGAGCTGGATGTCGCCGGTGCCAGGCGGCATGTCGATGACGAGGTAGTCGAGATCGTCCCAGGCGGTGTCCTTGAGCATCTGGTTCAGCGCCTGCGTAGCCATCGGCCCCCGCCAGACCATCGGCGTATCAGGATCGATCAGGAAGCCGATCGACATGGCCTGCAGTCCGTAGGCCTGCAGCGGGATCATGGTCTTGCCGTCTGCCGACACCGGACGCTGATCGCCGATGCCCAGCATCTGTGGCTGCGAGGGACCATAGATGTCGGCGTCGAGGATGCCGACCCGAGCGCCTTCGGCCGACAGCGCCAGCGCGAGGTTCACCGCAGTCGTGCTCTTGCCCACGCCGCCCTTGCCCGAGGCTACGGCAATGATGTTCCGCACACCCGGCAGCAGCTTCACGCCCTGCTGCACCGCGTGCGCCACGACCTTGCTGGTCACCTTGATCTCGACGCGCTGGACACCGGACAGCTTCGACACGGCCTCGCTCAGCAGGGCACGGATGGGCTCATGCTGGCTCTTGGCCGGATAGCCGAGCTCGACATCGAAACGGACGGTGCCGTGCTCGACGCTCAGGTTACGGATGCTGCGGCCAGCCACGAAATCCTTGCCGGTATTCGGGTCGATCACCTGCTTGAGCGCTTCGTTTACGGTTTGCTGATCAAGACTCATCGCGTTTTCCTCGAAAATCGGTGCACCCGCTGCGGGGTGAAAGCGGCAGAATCATACCGGAGCGGGAGCATTCGCTCACCCGCGTTCTGAACAGGGTTTATTACTGCAGTTCCGCTGCCCCCACGATCTGGCACGACGCCTTGCCACGGCAGGCATCCCCCAAGAGGCATCCATCCACGCCCTCCATGAATACGCAACGCTGCTGCCGTCTCCTCCCCCTTGTCGGTTCTGCCCTGCTGCTCGGCGCCTGCGCGACCCTCCCCGCCCCCGAACCCACCGACCCGGTCAATCGCCATGCACTCGTGCGCGTGAGCACGCCCGAGCCGGACTGGCCGGCGCTCCACCAGCGCCTGCTCACGGCCACCGCCGAGGTGCACGGCATCGAGATCGGCAGCCCCGAAGGCCAGGGGCTACGCCTGCAGATTCCGGTACCCGACGGGTTCGCGAGCGGCAGCGCAGAGATCCGCCCACCCCTGGCCAAGGCGCTCGATACGCTCGCAGCCGTCCTCGCCGGCGAAGGGGGTGCGGCGGTGAAGGTGGTCGGCCATACGGACAGCCAGGGCAGCGAGATGGTCAATCTGCAGTTGTCGATCACCCGGGCCGAAGCGGTCGCCGAGCACCTCCGCCAGCGCGGCATCGCGCTGGAACGCCTGAGCGCGGACGGCCATGGCGAAGCTGACCCGCTCACCAGCAACGCCACCGATGAAGGACGCGCGCGGAACCGTCGGGTAGAACTGATCCTCAGCCGGCAACCTTGAGCATCAGGTGCATCCAACCGCCCCCTGCCCGCCGTCGAGGACGTGTTCATGAAGAGAAGGCGCCCGGAGCACCCGATTCGCGAGCAGACCCAGATCCTTGCGCGCGACCACAGTGCGGGCGCCCGCTTTGTTAAACTCCTGACTTTATTCAGCAGGCCCGTCCGCACACATCATGTCTCGCAAGATCCTCGTCACCAACGCCCTGCCCTACGCCAACGGCGACATCCACCTCGGCCACCTGGTGGGCTACATCCAGGCCGACATCTGGGTGCGCTACCAGCGCATGCGGGGCCATTCGGTGCACTACGTCTGCGCGGACGACACCCACGGCACGCCGGTCATGCTGCGCGCCGAGAAGGAAGGCCTCACCCCCGAGCAGCTCATCGACCGCGTGCATGGCGAACACCTGCGTGACTTCACCGCCTTCGGCGTCGCCTTCGACAACTACCACTCCACGCACAGCCCCGAGAACCGCTTCTACGCCGAGGACATCTACGGCAAGCTGAAGACCGGCGGCCTGATCGACACGCGCTCGATCGAGCAGTACTACGACCCGGTCAAGGAGATGTTCCTGCCCGACCGCTTCATCAAGGGCGAATGTCCCAAGTGCGGCGCGGCCGACCAGTACGGCGACAACTGCGAGGTCTGCGGCGCGGCCTACGCTCCCACCGAGCTCAAGAACCCCTACTCCGCGGTGTCCGGCGCCAAACCGGTGCTGAAGACTTCGGAGCATTATTTCTTCCGCCTCTCCGACGAGCGCGCCGTCGCCTTCCTGCGTGAATGGACGCGCGGCACCAACACCGCCGGCGAGCGCCGCCTGCAGGCGGAAGCCGCCAACAAGATGAAGGAGTGGCTCGGCGAGGAAGGCGAAAACAAGCTTTCCGACTGGGACATCTCGCGCGACGCGCCCTACTTCGGCTTCGAGATCCCGGGCGCGCCGGGCAAGTACTTCTACGTGTGGCTGGACGCGCCGATCGGCTACCTCGCCAGCTTCCGCAACCTCGTCGAGAAGCGCGCCGCCGCGGGCGAGACGATTACCGTCGAGGACTACACGGACGCCGCCCGCGCCGCCACGGCCGGCACCGAGATGGTGCACTTCATCGGCAAGGACATCCTCTACTTCCACGCCCTGTTCTGGCCGGCGATGCTGAAGTTCGCCGGCTACAACACCCCCAGCCAGCTGTGCGTCAACGGCTTCCTCACCGTCGATGGCGCCAAGATGAGCAAGAGCCGCGGCACCTTCATCACCGCGCACTCCTACATCGCGCAGAAGCTCAACCCCGAGTGGCTGCGCTACTACTTCGCCGGCAAGTCCAACGGCACCATGGAAGACGTCGACCTCAACCTCGACGACATGATCGCCAAGGTCAATTCCGACCTCGTCGGCAAGTTCGTGAACATCGCCAGCCGCTGCGCCGGCTTCATCGGCAAACGCTTCGACGGCAGGCTGGGCGAGGTCGATGCCGCCGCCTGTGCCGAGTTCGCCGCCGCGTGGAGCGAAGGCCGGATTGCCGCCGCCTACGACGAGCGCGACTACAGCCGCGCGCTGCGCGAGATCATGCGTCTGGCCGATGTCGCCAACCAGTACGTCAACGACCACAAGCCGTGGGAACTCGCCAAGCAGGAAGGGCAGGAAGCCCGCCTGCATGCGGTGTGCAGCACCGCGCTGACGATGTTCCGCGACCTCACCCGCTACCTCAAGCCGGTGCTGCCGGCGCTGGCCGCGCAGGTCGAGGCCTTCCTCGCCATCCCGACGATGGACTGGCGGGGCGAGTGGGCGCCGCTGCCTGAAGGCCACGCCATCCAGGCGTACAGCCACCTGATGACGCGCGTCGAGCGCAAGCAGATCGATGCCCTGCTCGAGGCCAACCGCGAGTCGCTCGCCCCTGCCGCCACCCCGGCGAAGGACGCCAAGGCGGCGTCCTCGCAGCAGCGCCATGCCGAGAAGCAGCAGCACGTCGCGCAGGCGGCCGAGACGGCGTCGCCCCACATCTCGATCGACGACTTCACCAAGGTCGACCTGCGCATCGCGAAAATCGTCAACGCCGAGCACGTCGAGGGCGCCGACAAGCTGATCCGCCTGCAACTCGACATCGGCGAAACCGACGAAGCCGGCAATGCCAAGCCGCGCCAGGTCTTCGCCGGCATCAAGTCGGCTTACGACCCGGCCACACTCGTCGGGCGCATGACGGTGATGGTCGCCAACCTCGCACCACGCAAGATGAAGTTCGGCATGAGCGAGGGCATGGTGCTCGCAGCCTCGGACACCGAAGGCGCCACGCCGGGCCTATTCATCCTGTCACCCGACGCCGGCGCGCTGCCGGGCATGAAGGTGAAGTGATCCACGCCGAGTAGCCGTCATGCCGCTCACACCCTCCAAGCGCTGGATCGTCCTGCACCACGCGGGCCGAGGGTGAGCCTCTCCGCCGCTCGCGTCAGCCCTCGATCCGAAGGCGGCGCTGCTTGGGCCTCGCGCCCCGTCCTGAACCAGCACGCAGCGGAGACAGCATGAAACTCGACTTCCGTCCCAAACTCTTCGACACCCTACCCGGCTATGGCCGGGCCACCTTCGTCGGCGACCTCTCCTCGGGCATCACCGTTGGCGTGCTCGCGCTGCCGCTGGCGATGGCCTTCGCGATCGCCTCGGGCATGTCGCCCACCGCCGGCATCTGGACGGCGATCGTCGCCGGCTTCCTGATCGCCTTTCTCGGCGGCTCGCGGGTGCAGATCGGCGGCCCCACCGGCGCCTTCATCCCCATCGTGTACGCGATCGTGGCCGACCATGGCGTGCAGAACCTGCTCATCGCCACGATGATGTCGGGCGTACTGCTGTTCGCCATGGGCGCGCTGCGCCTGGGCAACATGATCCGATTCATCCCGCTGTCGGTCGTGATCGGCTTCACCAACGGCATCGCGGTGGTGATCTTCATCTCGCAGATCAAGGATTTCCTCGGCCTGCAGATCACCGACCTGCCGGGCGAGTTCTTCGCCAAGATGGGCGCACTCACCGCAGCCCTGCCGGGACTGCACCTGCCCACGGTGTCGTTGGCGGTAGCCTCGCTCGTGATCCTGGTGGCGTGGAACCGCCAGGCGGTGCGGACCGCTTGGATGCGCCGCCTGCCCGGACCGCTCGCAGTACTGATCATCATGACCGCGGTGAACGCCCTGATCGCCTTTCCGGTCGACACCATCGGCAGCCGGTTCGGCGGCATCCCGCAGGAGATTCCCGCCTTCGGCCTGCCGGAGATGAGCCTGTCCACGCTCGGCAAGCTGGTCGCACCGGCGATCACGATCGCGCTGCTCGGCGCGATCGAGTCGCTGCTCTCCGCCCGCGTCGCCGACAGCCAGATCGACGACCGCCACGATCCCAACCAGGAGCTGATGGCGCAGGGCATCGCCAACGTCGCCGCGCCGCTGTTCGGCGGCTTTGCCGCCACCGGCGCGATCGCGCGCACCGCCACCAACATCCGCACCGGCGGCCGCACCCCGGTTGCCGGCATCATCCACGCCGGGGTGCTGCTCGCAATCGTACTCGCGCTCGCCCCCGCGGCCAGCCACATCCCGCTCGCCACGCTGTCGGCGATCGTGGTCATCGTGTCGATCAACATGGGTGAATGGCACGCCTTCGCGCCGCGCGAACTGGCACGCTACTCGCTGCAGTACCGCACCATCCTGCTCGGTACCTTCTTCATCACCGTGCTGTTCGATCTCACCCTGGCGGTGGAGATCGGCATGGTGCTGGCGAGCCTGTTCTTCATGTACCGCATGTCCGATCTCACCCGCATCGAGCGCATCGCGCTGCCCGAGCTGGCGGGCGCCGAAACCCAGCTGCGCGCGGACGGCACGCCGCGCATCCTCGCCTACAAGCTCTCCGGCAGCCTCTTCTTCGGGGCCGCCAACAAGCTCGAGAACCTGCTGCTGATGCAGGACGGCCACCCCGACGTGGTCATCCTCGACATGGACCGCGTGCTCAGCCTCGACACGACCGGGCTCGACATCCTGCAGACCCTGCACCGCAACCTGCAGAAACGCGGCGCCCACCTGATCCTGTGCCGGCTCGGCTCGCAGCCCGGCTCAATCGTGTTCCGCTCCGGCTTCCTCGACCGCCTGGGCGACGACAACATCACCGCCACGCTCGAAGAGGCCGTCGCCCGCGCACGCCTGCTCAGTGGCAGGGAACCGGAGATCGCCTATGCCTGAAGTACAGGATCCCTCATCGCAAGATACCGTCGCCCGCCTGCTCGCCATCCACGGCAAGGTACAAGGCGTGTGGTACCGCGCCAGCGCGCAGGCCGAGGCAACCCGCCTCGGCCTGCGCGGCTGGGTGCGCAATCGTCACGAGGGCTGGGTCGAGGCGCTGGTGATCGGTCCCCAGGCGCGTATCGACGACTTCATCGACTGGGCGCGCCAAGGGCCGCCGAAAGCCGACGTGGCCCGCATCGAGATCAGCGCGGCCGACGCGGACGCCGTCGAGGGCTTCGAACAACGCCCGACGGCGTGAGGCCGCCGCGCGTCGCCCGGTGTCTGCCGTCCCGGTCTCCCGCCTTACTGGTAGATCACCTCGACGGCCTCCGGCGCCAGCCAGTCGCGCAAGCTTTCCAGCAACGCATCTTCCAGCCGCACCCGCCACTCGTCGCCGAGCGGGAGTTCGGCCTCGGCTGCC
Source organism: Thauera sp. AutoDN2 (assembly GCF_051280715.1). NCBI lineage: Bacteria > Pseudomonadati > Pseudomonadota > Betaproteobacteria > Rhodocyclales > Zoogloeaceae > Thauera > Thauera sp. AutoDN2. The sequence continues at coordinate 12,818 of NZ_JBNCAR010000002.1, forward strand.
TCGTTGCGGTAGCTCACCCGGATCGGGCAGCCGCCCTCGCGGAAGGGCTCGAGCAGGGTCTGCAGTTTGCCGGCCGCCGCCACCGCGCCGCCGCTCGCACCCACCTCGCCGTTGATGCGCAGCGTAAGGGCGCGCGCGAAGCGGCTGCGCGCCTCGCCAAGCGTCAGGATGCGGTCGGCGATGATGCGCAGGCCACCCGAGAAGTCGTCGTTGCTGACCTTGGCCTCGACCACCACCACCTCGTCGGTGATGATCTTGCCGCGACTGGCCTCGAGCACTTCGGAGTACACCGTGACCTCGCGCGGCTCGGTGCCGTCGTCGATCTGCACGAAGGCCATTTTGCCCCGGTTGCCGACCTTGGTGCGCTGCTCCATCACCACGCCGGCCAGCATGGTGATATCGCGCGAGGGCTCGAGCTGCGCCAGCGTGCGACGCACGAAGCGACGCACCTCTTGCTTGAAAGCGTTGAACGGGTGACCGGAGAGGAAAAAGCCGATCGCGAGCTTCTCCTCCTTGAGGCGCTCGCGCTCGGTCCATGCACGCACTTTCGCGAACTCGGGTGCCGCCCCTGCGGCCTCAGGCATCAGGTCGAAGAGCCCCCCCTGCATCGCGTTGGCCGCCGCCTGCTCGGCCGCCTCCATCGCCAACGCCACCGTGGCCATCAGCTGCGCGCGGTCCAGGCCGGCGTGGCCGGCGAGCGTGTCCATGGCGCCGGCGCGGATCAGCGCCTCAATGACGCGGCGGTTCACCATGCGCCGGTCCACCCGCTCGCAGAAGTCGAACAGGTCACCGAAAACGCCACCCTTCTGACGTGCGGCGAGGATCGCGCGCACCGCCGGCTCGCCCACGCCCTTCACCGCGCCCAGACCGTAGCGGATGGTCTTGCGATCGACCGGCACGAAGCGATAGTCGGAGGTATTCACATCCGGCGGCAGCACCTTGATGCCGTTGGCGAGCGTGTCCTCATAGAAGATCTTGACCGTATCCGTGTTGTCCAGATCGGACGACATCGTCGCCGCCATGAAGGCCGCGCAGTGGTGCGCCTTCAGCCAGGCAGTGTGGTAGGTAACGACTGCGTAGGCCGCAGTGTGCGACTTGTTGAAGCCGTACTCCGCGAACTTGGTCATCAGGTCGAAGAGCTGCTCGGCGAGCGCCGGATCGTAGCCCTTCTGCTTCGCGCCCTCGGCGATGGTGGCGCGGTGCTTGGCCATCTCATCGGCCTTCTTCTTGCCCATCGCGCGGCGCAGCATGTCGGCGCCACCGAGTGTGTAGCCCCCGATGATCTGGGAGATCTGCATCACCTGTTCCTGGTACACGATCACGCCGTAGGTCGGCTCCAGGCAGGCCTTGAGGTCGGGGTGGAAGTAGTCGATCTCCTGCTGGCCCTTCTTGCGCAGGATGAAGTCGTCCACCATGCCCGAGCCGAGCGGGCCGGGACGGTAGAGCGCGAGCACCGCGATGATGTCCTCGAAGCGGTCGGGCGCGAGCTTCTTCAGCAGCTTCTTCATGCCGTCCGATTCGACCTGAAAGATCGCCGTGGTGTTGGCGTCCTTCAGGATCTGGTAGGCGGCAGGATCCTCGAAGCCCAGGCTCATCAGGTCGGGCCGGCTGCCCTCCAGGCGCGCCACGTACTCGAGCGCGAGCTCGATGATGGTGAGGTTGCGCAGGCCGAGGAAGTCGAACTTCACCAGGCCGACGGCCTCGACGTCGTCCTTGTCGAACTGCGACACCGGCGTGGCATCCTCGCCGTCGGCGATGTAGAGCGGGCAGAAGTCGGTGAGCTTGCCGGGCGCGATCAGCACGCCGCCGGCGTGCATGCCGACGTTGCGGGAGAGGCCCTCCAGCGGCTGCGCGAGGCTCCACAGGTCGCGCACCGACTCGCCGTCGTTGCCGTCGGCCATCATTTCGCCGATCTGCGGCTCCATCTCGTAGGCCTTGTTGAGCGAGACGGGCTTGGCGCCCTCGATCGGGATCAGCTTCGACAGCCGGTCGCACAGGCCGTAGGGCAGGTCGAGCACGCGGCCGACGTCGCGCACCACCGCCTTCGAGGCCATGGTGCCGAAGGTGGCGATCTGGCTCACCGCGTCCTTGCCGTAGCGCTCGCGCACGTACTCGATGACGCGGTAGCGGTTGTCCTGGCAGAAGTCGATGTCGAAGTCGGGCATCGACACCCGCTCGGGGTTCAGGAAGCGCTCGAACAGCAGCGCGTACTCGAGCGGGTCGATGTCGGTGATCTTGAGCGAATAGGCTACCAGCGAGCCCGCGCCCGAACCGCGCCCCGGGCCGACAGGCACGCCGTTGTTCTTCCCCCACTGGATGAAGTCGGCAACGATCAGGAAATAGCCGGGGAAGCCCATCTGGATGATGGTGTCGGTCTCGAACTTCAGCCGCTGCTCGTAGCGCGGGCGCTGCTGCTCGCGCTCCTCGGGGTGCGGGTAGAGCTGGACGAGGCGTTCCTCCAGGCCCTTCTTCGCCTCCGCGACCAGGAAGTCGTCGAGCGTCATGCCCTCGGGGGTCGGGAAGAGCGGCAGGAAGTTCTTGCCCAGCTGCACGGTCAGCGAGCAGCGGCGGGCGATCTCGACCGCGTTCTCGAGCGCCTCGGGCAGGTCGGCGAAGAGCTCGCACATCTCCGCCTGGCTCTTGAGGTACTGCTCCTCGGTGAAGTCGCGCGGCCGGCGCTTGTCGGCGAGCACGTAGCCCTGGGCGATGCACACCCGCGCCTCGTGGGCCTTGAAGTCCTCGCGCTTCAGGAACTGCACCGGGTGGGTCGCGACCACCGGCAGGCCGAGCCGGCCGGCGATGTCCACCGCGTGGCGGATGTACGACTCGGTGCCGGGGTGACCGGCGCGCTGGAGCTCGATGTAGAAGGCGTCCGGGAACAGCCGCGCCCAGTCGGCGGCGAGCTGTTCGGCGAGCGCGAGGTTGCCGGCGGCGATCGCCGCGCCGATGTCGCCGCTCATCGCGCCCGACAGGCACAGCAGCTCGCTCGCGGCGCCGCCCTCGAACCACTCGCGGCGCATCTCGGCGCGGCCGCGGTGCTTGTTCTCGAGGTAGGCGCGCGTGAGCAGCTCGCACAGCTGGCCGTAGCCCGCGCGGTTTCTGCAGATCAGCAGCACGCGGTGAGGCTTGTCGCGCTCGGCCTCGTTCTGGATCCAGGCATCCACGCCGACGATGGGCTTGATGCCCTTGCCGCGCGCGCCCTTGTAGAACTTGACCATGCCGAACAGGTTGACCAGGTCCGACATGCCGAGCGCCGGCATGCCGTCGGCCGCCGCAGCGGCGATCGCCTGGTCGAGCTGGACGATGCCGTCGGTGATCGAGTATTCGGAGTGGACCCGGAGATGTACGAAGCGCGGTGCGCTCGGCGCCAGGCTCGATTCGGCCGGAGGGTGGGCTGCAGGATTCATGGCGCAAATTTTACCCGAGGCGGGCGCAAGGACCGGCGCCCGATAACGACTCCGTTACACCTTTTGCACCCACCCCGGGCGGGCGGCGCCCGCCGCCCACCGCGCCCGCTTCAGGGCAGCAGGATCGTCGAGCCCGTGGTCTTGCGTGCTTCGAGGTCGCGATGCGCCTGCGCAGCATCAGAGAGCGCATAGCGTTGGTTGATCTCGACCCGGAGCCTACCGCTGCCCACCACCTCAAAGAGTGCTGCGCTACGCTCGCACAGCTCATCACGGGTGGCGATATAGTCGAACAGCCCTGGCCGAGTCACGAAAATCGACCCGGACTTCTGCAGCAAGGCGCAGTCGAAGGGCGCGACCGGGCCGGTGGCATTGCCATAGCTCACCATCGTTCCGCGCCGGCGCAGGCTGGCGATCGAGTGCAGGAAGGTGTCACGCCCGACCGAGTCGTACACCACCGCCACCCCCTCGCCTGCGGTGATCTCACGTACACGGCCGACGAAGTCCTCGCGGCTGTACACGATAACGTGGTCGCAACCCAGCGCCCGCGCACGCACGGCCTTCTCCTCGTTGCCCACCGTGCCGATCACGGTGGCACCGAGCAGCTTGGCCCACTGCACCAGGATCGAACCCACACCGCCGGCCGCGGCATGGACCAGGATAGTTTCGCCCGCCTTCACCGGGTAAGTGGCATGCAGCAGATAGTGGGCGGTGATCCCCTGCAGCATCATCGCCGCACCCTGCTCGAAGGAGATGTTCTCGGGCAGGCGAACCAGATGGCGGGCCTCGATGTTGCGCGCCTCGGCATAGGCGCCGAGCGGCCCGCTGGTGTAGGCGACGCGGTCGCCCGGAGCGAACGCGTCCACGCCCTCGCCCACCGCCTCGACCACGCCGGCAGCCTCCAGACCGATGCCGGAAGGCAGTGGCAGCGGATAGAGCCCGCTGCGATGATAGGTGTCTATGAAATTCAGCCCGACCGCATGGTGGCGCAGACGCACCTCGCCCGCGGCGGGCGGCGGCAGATCGACGGTCTCCCACTGCAACACTTCTGGGCCGCCGGTGCGGTGAAAGCGAATGGCATGGGTCATCGGATTCTCCTTCTCTGTCCTGTACGCCGCAGGCGCCCTGCGGCAGGCCTTGGGGGCAGTCAGCGTACCAGCGAAACGCCGACCCTGAACTGCGTTTCCTTGTTCTCGTCGTACTCGAGCAGGGTCTCACCATATCCCTTGTACGCCTGCACGTGCACGAAGGCCCCCACCCCCGAGAACACGCTGCGCCGGATCGGATAGGAGAGGTCGTACTGCGCCCCCATCTTGCCGGCCGTGCCGCGGCGCAGCAGCGTGGAGAACATCAACCCGTCGTCGCGCCCCAGGCGCAGACCGAGTTCACCATAGCCGCGGTAGCGCGCGATGTCCGGGTTGTCCTCGCGATCCAGGTAGGTCCAGAGCTTGGGGGCAATGCCAAGGTAGGTTCCCTTATCGTCGAGCCGCAAGCGTGCATCGGCGCGCAGGAACAAGGTATCGATACTGCGCGAGGGTCTGTCCTCCTGGCCATTGGACTCGTGCTCGTAACCCCCGTAGAGCGCAAGCGAACCGCGACGGTCGGGATCGTCCAGCGCCAAGCGGTAGAACAACGACGGGCGAAAGCTCGAATCGCGGAACGGCTTGGATTCGGACTCCAGATCCCACAGCGAAGTCTGGGTAAAGCCGAAATAGAGGCCGCGAGCCACCGGAATCTTCTCTGCCACCACCCCGTGGGCGTCAAAGATCCGGTATCTGAAACTGAACTGGAAGCGGGCAGATGTCGGATCCTTGCCACCGACGAGGAAGTACATCGGTTCATGGAAACCGATGGCCGAAGGCTCGACGGGCGCCGCATCCGGCGCCACCGCTGCTACAGGAGCGAGCGGGTCGAGGCCCTGCTCCGCCTGCACCGCGGCTGGCTCCACGCGCTGCGTGTCCGCCCTGGCGTCGACGAGCAGGCGCGCAGAGGAATGCTCATCGAGCACGATACGGACCACGCCCGTCACCTCCATCGGCCAGCGTGCGAAATAGCGCCGCTGGGCGGCCCCCGCCTCGACCGGCCCGATCGCGACCAACTGCAAGGCGATCCGCGGCCCCGCACCGGGAAGTTCGATGGTGGCAGGCAGACGTTGCGGCCAGCGGCTCGCATCCTCGCCGGCTCCGCCCACTACAACGAGCTCGAAGTTTCTTCCGGGCACCGCCTGGTGGTCGGCAGCGGCAAGCAGCCATTCCGCGGCGGCTGCGGGCAGCGCACACAGCAGCAGCGCGAGCGCACACCCTGGAAGGCGCCGGAAACGAGCGGGTCGAGAACCGTTCATCATCGAAAAGGAGAGCACACGGAAGGTCAGCAAAGAAAGCGGGGCAGCCCCGTACAGGACTGCCCCAACGATGAAGGATATCCACGGAGCGCATGCGCCCCGCGCGCATCAACCCTGACTGGCGCGCGTTTCCTTGGCGTCGACCACCGCCAGCGCGGTGATGTTCACCAGCCGGCGGACGGTCGCCGACGGCGTGAGGATATGCACCGCCTTCGCCGCGCCGAGCAGCATCGGTCCAACCGAGACGCCGTCTCCATTGGCCACCTTCATCAGGTTGAAGGAGATATTCGCCGCATCGAGGTTCGGCATCACCAGCAGGTTGGCTTGCCCCTGCAGGTGCGAGTCCGGGTACAGCGCGTCGCGGATCTCCTGCGACAGCGCGGCATCGCCGTGCATCTCGCCGTCCACGTTCAGCTCCGGCGAAGTCTCGTGCAGGATCTCGCAGGCACGACGCATCTTGCGCGCCGAGGCGGAGGTGGAACTGCCGAAGCTCGAGTGCGACAGCAGCGCCACGCTCGGCTCGATGCCGAAGCGCTGCAGTTCCGCGGCCGCCATGCGGGCGATCTCGGCGATCTCCTCGGCGCTCGGCGATTCGTTCACATAGGTGTCGGCGATCGCGAGCATGCGCTTGGGCAGCAGCAGCAGGTTCATGGCAGCGAAGAGCTTGGCATCCGGCGCCAGGCCGATGACGTTGCGCACCTGCTCGAGGTGGTAGTCGTAGGTGCCGAAAGTGCCGCACACGAGCGCATCCGCATCGCCGCGGCGCAGCAGCATGGCGCCGATCAGCGTGGTGTCGCGGCGGATCTTGGCCTTCGCCACTTCGGGGGTCACGCCGTCACGGCTCATCAGGCGGTGGTATTCGGTCCACAACTCGCGGTAGCGCGGATCAGACTCCGGGTTGACCACCTCGAAGTCGCGCCCGGGCTGCAGGATCAGGCCGAGCTTCTTGATGCGCATCTCGATCACCTCGGGGCGGCCGATCAGGATCGGCTTGGCAATCCCCTCGTCCAGCACCACGCGCACTGCATGCAGCACGCGCTCGTCCTCGCCCTCGGCGTAGATCACGCGCTTCTGCTCGGCCGGCACCTCCTTGGCTGCGGCGAACACCGGCTTCATGACGATGCCGGACTGATAGACGAAGGCGTTCAGGCTCGACACGTAGGCATCGAAGTCCTCGATCGGTTTGGTCGCAACCCCCGAATCCATCGCGGCCTTCGCCACCGCAGGCGCAATCTTGACGATCAGGCGCGGATCGAAGGGCTTCGGGATGATGTACTCGGCGCCGAAGCTCAGTTCCTGTCCGCCGTAGGCGCTCGCCACGATGTCGCTGGCCTCGGCTTCGGCCAGCTCGGCGATCGCCTTCACGCAGGCCAGCTTCATCTCCTCGTTGATCGTGGTGGCGCCCACGTCCAGCGCACCGCGGAAGATGAAGGGGAAGCACAACACGTTATTGACCTGATTCGGGAAGTCCGAACGGCCGGTCGCGATGATGCAGTCCGGGCGCACGGCCTTGGCGTCGGCCGGCAGGATCTCGGGGTTGGGGTTGGCGAGCGCGAAGATCAGCGGCTTGTCGGCCATCTTCGCCACCATCTCGGGCTTGAGCACCCCAGCGGTGGAGAGCCCCAGGAAGACGTCGGCGCCGGCGATCACGTCGCCCAGCGTGCGTGCGTCGGTCTTTTGCGCATAGCGCGCCTTGGTCGGCTCCATGTTGGCTTCGCGGCCTTCCCAGATGACACCCTTGGAGTCGCAGACGTAGATGTTCTCGCGGCGCAGGCCCACGCTGACCATCATGTCGAGGCATGCGATCGCCGCAGCGCCGGCCCCGGAGCACACCAGCTTGACTTCTGCAATGTCCTTCTCCACCACCTTGAGGCCGTTGACGAGGCCGGCGGCGGAGATGATGGCGGTACCGTGCTGGTCGTCGTGGAAGACCGGAATCTTCATGCGCTCACGCAGCTTCTTCTCGATGTAGAAGCACTCCGGCGCCTTGATATCCTCAAGGTTGATGCCGCCCAGCGTGGGCTCGAGCGAAGCGATGATCTCGATCAGCTTGTCGGGGTCGTTCTCGGCGAGCTCGATGTCGAAGACGTCGATATTGGCGAACTTCTTGAACAGGCAGCCCTTGCCTTCCATCACCGGCTTGGCAGCGAGCGGGCCGATGTTGCCCAGTCCCAGCACGGCGGTGCCGTTGGTCACGACGGCGACGAGGTTACCGCGGCTGGTCAGCTCGAAGGCTTCGGCGGGGTCGGCGACGATCGCGTCGCAGGCTGCGGCGACGCCGGGCGAATAGGCGAGCGCAAGGTCACGCTGGTTGGTGAGGCCCTTGGTGGGCACGACCGAAATCTTGCCGCGGGTGGGAGAGCGGTGATAGTCGAGCGCTGCGGCGATGAAATCCTGATCCATGATCTACCCTCTTCAGCAGTGAGGTGTGTTTTGTGGCGGTATGGTGGCGCGGCGCTGGTCGGCGACGACCAGCGCGGCACGTGCCGGCCGGGCAGCTCGGACACGCATGCATCGTTCGGGATGTTCGCAAGGCTTGCTTGTTGTTGTTCGCATCCGGGGGGTCTTGAAACCCCGAGCGCGGGAACGGCCTCGATTGACGTCGCGAAAGTTTACCGCAGCGGCACCCCCTTGGGCAGGGCTCATGTGCACTGCCGCATATCGGCGAGGCATTTTCCGCGCCCCCCGAGCGCCCCATGTTTTGGCAGAATGCGGGCTGCGGTTGCGGCGCCAGGCCGAAACCGCAGCCATAACGGGGAGAAACGCATGCGTCGAGTGGTGTTCAATCAGAAGGGCGGGGTCGGCAAATCCACGATCACCTGCAACCTGGCGGCAATCAGCGCCCAGCAGGGCAAGCGCACCCTCGTCGTCGATCTCGACCCGCAAGGCAACTCCACGCAGTATCTGCTCGGCGCCAGCGGCGAGGATCTGCAAGCGACGCTCGCCGACTTCTTCGACCAGACGCTGAACTTCAAGCTCAACCCGCGCGACACCGAAGAATTCATCGTCGCCAGCCCGTTCGAGCACCTGCACGTGATGCCCTCGCACCCCCAGCTCGAGGAACTGCAAGGCAAGCTCGAATCGCGCTACAAGATCTACAAGCTGCGCGATGCCCTGGAAGAACTGGCGCAAGATTTCGACTGCGTGTACATCGACACCCCGCCGGCGCTGAACTTCTTCACGCGCTCGGCGCTGATCGCGGCCGATGCCTGCCTGATCCCCTTCGATTGCGACGAATTCTCGCGCAAGGCGCTGTATTCGCTGCTCGAGAACGTGCAGGAGATCCGCTCCGACCACAACCGCAAGCTCGAGATCGAGGGCATCGTGGTCAACCAGTTCCAGCCCCGCGCAAGCCTGCCGCAGAAGGTGGTGCAGGAGTTGATCGACGAAGGCCTGCCGGTGTTGCAGCCCTACCTGTCGGCTTCGGTGAAGATCAAGGAATCGCACGAACAGGCCAAGCCGATGATCCACCTCGACCCGAAGCACAAGCTCGCACAGGAATTCGTCGCCCTGCACGACACGCTGGTACGCAAGTACGGCGCCTGAGCCGGCACCCGGGCGGGCCATCGCTCAGCGCGGCGCCTGCTCCCCGCCCGTGTCCTCGACCGCGGGCGGCTGCACGCCGGTCAACCGCCCGAACTCGGACTCATCAATCCACTCGCGCCACACCGCCATCAGCACCGCGAGCACGACCGGGCCGAGGAACAGCCCGACCAGCCCGAACGCCGCCAGTCCGCCGAGCACGCCGAACATCACGAGCAGGAAGGGAATGCGCGTCGCGCTGCTGATCACCAGCGGGCGGATGAGGTTGTCCACCCAGCTCACCACCAGCACACCCCACAGCAGCAGGCCCACGCCCTCGACCGTGTTCCCGGTCACCAGCAGCCAGATGCCGATCGAACCCCACGCGAAGGGCGTGCCGAAGGGCACCATCGCGATCACCGCGGTCACCGCGCCGAGCAGCACCGGCGCCGCAACGCCCGCCCACCAGTACCCCAGGCCCGCAACGAAACCCTGGCCGATCGCGGTCACGATCAGCCCCCAGACTACGGCCTTGGTCATGCCGCCGACCGCGCCCAGGTAGGAATCGACACGCTCGCCGAGGAAATGGCGCAGCACCCCATGCACCTGGGACAGCACGCGGTCGCCATCGCGATACAGGAAGAACACCGTGATGAGCGCAAAGCCCAGCTTGGCCGCGTTGCGACCGACGTCGCCGATCAGCGCCACGACCTGATCGCTGCCGCGACGCACCCAGTCGGTCAGTTGCGCCTTGAGTGCTTCGGGGTCGTGGGTGAGCTCGTCGAGCAGGCCCTGCAGCGCATCCCCCACCCACGGCAGGGTGCGAACGAACTCCGGCAGAACCAGCGCACCCTGCTTGATCTGTGCCGTCATCGCAGCGATCGCCAGCGCCAGCTCGCTCTGCAGCAGCATGCCGATCCACAGCGCCGGCAGCACGAAGGCAGTGCTCAGCAGCAGCGTCATCAGCAGCGCGCTCGAGGTCGGATAGCGCGGCATGGCCGCACGCAGGCGCCGATAGGCCGGCCAGGTCGCGAAGGCGATGATTACCGCCCACGCCACTGGAACGATGAACATGTGCAGCACCGCATAGCTCAGCAGCAACAGGCCGCCGAGCACGAACGCGAGGATGACGCGGCGAGCGACTTTTTCGGCGACCTGGTCGATCATGCCGCCTCGCCCCCCTCGAGCGGCGACGCTGCGTTCGCCTGCTCTTCGGGTGCCGCCGGCAGCGCGGTCGCCAGCACCTTGTCGATGCGCTTGCCGTCGAGGTCGACCACCTCGAAGCGCCAGTTCTCCCAGGTAGCGATGTCGCCCGTGTTGGGCACGCGCCCGAGCAACCACATGACCATGCCCGACAGTGTGTGGTAGCGCCCCTTCTCCTCTTCCGGCACCGTCCGGATGCCGAGCCGGTCCTTCAGTTCGACGATCGGGATCAGCCCCTCGAGCAGCCAGGAACCATCCTCACGCTGCACCGCCCAGGCCTCTTCCTCGTTGCCCTGCGGCAGGAACTCACCGGTCACCGACTCGATCACGTCGTGCAGCGTGACCATGCCCTGGATCTCGCCGTACTCGTCGATGACGAACACCGAATAGGTGCCCGAAGCACGAAACTGATCGAGGAGTTCCATGCCGGTGAGCGATTCGGGCACGTAGACGGCAGGCAGCAGGTCGCGCATCAGGTCGATCGGTTGGCCGCACAGCGACTGGTTGAAGAGTTGCTTGGTGCTGGCGATGCCCAGGATGTCATCGAGACCGCCGCGGCACACGGGGAAGCTCGAGAAGGACACCGCCGCGACCAGTTCGAGGTTTTCCGCAAGCGGACGCTCGACGTCGAGGGCGACGATGTCGGCGCGCGGCACCATCAGCGATCCGATCTGCCGGTCGTCGAGGCGGAACACGTTGCGTACCATGTCGTGCTCGCTCTTCTCGATCACGCCCGCCTCTGAGCCTTCGACCAGCATGGCGTGAATCTCCTCTTCGGTGACACTCGGGCCGCCGCTTTCGCGCTGCCCCATCAGGCGCAGCATCAACGCGGTCGAGCCGGAAAGCAGCCAGACGAAAGGTCGCGAAGCCGCCGACAGAAGGCTCATCGGTCGCGCTACCAGGCGGGCGATGCCCTCCGGGCTGAGTTGCCCGATACGCTTGGGCACCAACTCGCCGACCACGATCGAGACGTAGGTGATCACCACCACGACCAGCACGGTCGAGCCGATCTCGCTCACCCGCTGTTCCATGCCCACCCCCTGCAACCAGTCGGCGAGCGGGCCGGCGAGCGCTGCTTCACCGACGATACCATTGAGAATACCGATCGATGTGATACCGATCTGGATCGTCGACAGGAATCGGGTTGGATCCTCACCGAGCTTGATTGCCACCGCAGCCGAGCCGTCACCGTCCTCCGCCAGGCGTGCCAGCCGTGCCCGGCGCGCAGTTACCAGCGCGATCTCGGACATGGCGAAGACGCCGTTGAGGACGATGAGCGCAACGAGGAAGACGATTTCCATGAGTTCTGGTCGATTGAAATGAGGGCGCAGAGTGCCTGTGGGGAAATGGGAACGGCGCCGGACGCCGGCGATCATGCCCGAGCCCCGGGCAGGTGTCGACCAGGCGGCCCCGCGAGCGTTCGCAAACCCCCTTGACTTTGCCGTGGTGCACCAGACACACTCGCGCCCCATCAAGGGGAGTAGCTTTTTCGCCTCGGCATCGTCATCACGGCAGACCGGTCGCAAGATCGTCTCCCGGTGCCGGGGGCAACGATCGAATCCGTTGCAAGCAAGACCTTGCCCTAGGGCAAGGTCCGTGCATCACAGCGCGCAAGGGTCTGTGTCCTTCGGGAGCAGGCCCTTTTCGTTTTTTGTGCGGAGTGCGCGGTGGAATCGATCGGAACGTGGTGGTTGTGGGCGGCCTTTGCCGCCATTGTGGTGACGATGCTGCTTGTCGACCTGTTCGCCTTCGGCGGCGGCAAGCAGCACCGCGTGTCGCTGAAGGAGGCGGCAGGCTGGTCGATCGCCTGGGTGACGGTGGCAATGCTGTTCGCCGCCGGGCTGTGGTGGCACCTCGACGGCAGCGCCGGGCGTCCGTTCGCCAACGAACAGACGCTCGCTTTCGTCACCGGCTATCTGGTCGAGAAATCGCTCGCGGTCGACAACGTCTTCGTATGGATGATGATCTTCAGCTTCTTCGCGGTGCCGCTCGAACTGCAGCGCCGCGTGCTGCTATACGGCATCGTCGGCGCGATCGTGCTGCGCACCATCATGATCTTCGCCGGAAGCTGGTTGATCAGCGAGTTCCACTGGGTCCTTTACATCTTCGGTGCCTTCCTGATCGCCACCGGCATCAAGATGGCCTGGTTCTCCGAGCACGACCCGGATCTGAACAAGAACCCCTTCATTCGCTGGATCCGAAACCACTACCCGATCACCGAGAAGCTGGAGGGCGAGCACTTCTTCGTGATGCGCGACGGCATGCGCAAGATGACGCCGCTCTTCCTCGCCCTGGTGCTGGTCGAGATCTCCGACGTGATCTTCGCGGTCGACAGCATCCCTGCGATCTTCGCGATCACCACCGACCCCTTCATCGTGCTGACCTCGAACCTGTTCGCCATCCTCGGCCTGCGCGCAATGTACTTTCTGCTCGCCGACCTCGGCGACCGCTTCGAGCTGCTCAAGTACGGCCTGGCCGCGATCCTGGTCTTCATCGGCACCAAGATGCTGATCGTCGACTGGTTCAAGATCCCGGTACTGGTGTCGCTGTCGGTCGTGGCCACCATCCTCGCCTGCTCGATGTTCGCCAGCTTGTGGTACACGGCCCGCAAGGCGAAATCAGCGCCCCTCGCACGCACGCGCTGACACGCCCCGGCAGCCGGGGCAGGACGGAGGCTGGCAAGCAGCCGTTCCCCGCCTGCGAGGCTCCGCAATTCCATCCTACTCTCCCCCTCAAACCACACACACCCGGGACTTGAAATGACCGCAAGCCTCCAACGCCTTGTCGAATCCTCCGCCTTCCAGCGCTTCATCATCGCGGTGATCGTCGTCAACGCGATCACACTCGGCCTCGAAACCTCGTCCTCCGCCATGCAGAAGGCGGGCGGTCTGCTGCTCGCGCTCGACCGTACGGCGCTGGCGATCTTCGTCGTCGAGCTCGCACTCAAGCTCTTTGTCTACCGTCTGCGCTTCTTCCGCAGTGGCTGGAACGTGTTCGACTTCACCATCGTCGCAGTCACGCTCGCCCCTACCGGAGAAGGCCTGCAGGTGCTGCGCTCGCTGCGCATCCTGCGCGCGCTGCGCCTGGTGTCGGTGGTGCCCTCGATGCGCAAAGTGGTCAATGCACTGCTCAAGGCCATCCCCGGCATGGGCTCTGTGCTCACGCTGCTGCTGCTGGTGTTCTATGTCGCCGCAGTGATGACCACCAAGCTCTTCGGCGCAGGCTTCCCCGAGTGGTTCGGCAGCCTCGGCGAGTCCTTCTACACCCTGTTCCAGGTCATGACCCTGGAGTCGTGGTCGATGGGCATCGCCCGTCCGGTGATGGAGACCTACCCCTACGCGTGGATCTTCTTCGTCCTCTTCATCCTGCTCACCACCTTCGCAGTGCTCAACCTCTTCATCGCCATCGTGGTCGATTCGATGAGCGCGGTGGAGCACGAGGAGCAGGAGCAGACCCGCGAACTGGTGAGCATGGACCACGAAGCGCTGCTGGCCGAACTGCGCGCGATCCGCGCCGAACTGGCGGAATTGCGGCAGGCCGATCGCAAAGACCCATCACACCCGTGACCCACCGCAGACGCAAACCTCAGCGCTTGACCTCAAGCAGTTCGATGACGAAGTTCAGCGTGCTGTCAGGCGGGATGCGGCCGGGCACGCCGCGGCTACCGTAGGCAGTTTCGGGCGGACATACGATGCGCACCGCGCCGCCCGGCTTCATCTGCTGCAGCACTTCCTGCCAACATGGAATCAACGCTTCGAGCGGCAGCTCGGCCGGGCGGCCACGGCTGTAGGAGCTGTCGAACTCCTTGCCGTCGGCGAGCGTACCCTGGTAATGCACGCGCACCACGTCGGCCAGCGTCGGCGACGTACCCGTCTCACCGACGCGGTAGGTCTCGACGGTGACCCCCGACGCCAGGGTGAACGCTTGCGGGCTGGCTGCGAGCGCGGCGGACAAGGGAAGCAGGGCAAGCATGGACAAGAATCGGCGCATGACAGGATAGCCTCTACAGCAAAGTCGATTCGGATTGAAGAAAGATACAGTCAGGACATCGAGCCCCGAAGCGTCGGCCGAGTCCCTCACGGGCTCGGCCGAGGAGCACTCAACGACTTCCGTTCCACTGCTGCTCGGGGTTCGCGTCCCCATAGCTCCAGACGCCGGTGAAAGCCGAGTAGTCCTGGTTGAATCGGAATACAAGGCGCCCTTCGCCGTTCGACTGAGTCCATCGGCCGGTGAGCGTGTAACCATTGAGCGCTCCGTCCAGGCGCCCATCCATGTGCGTGTATGTGCCCGTCACACGGCTGCCCTCACGACGCATGGACAGGGTCCCGAAGTCGGTCTGATAGGGGCCGAAGACCTTGGGGGCAAAATCGCCCGCCGCGGGCGCGACTGCAGGCTTGGGCGCAGCAACCGGCCTCGGGCTCACCGCAACCGGCTCACCGCCCACGGTCTCGAGGTCCATGCAAATGGCTGCACAAGCCTGCGTCTCGCCCTTGTCCGGATCGGTCGCGACAAGACGCCAAGCCTTCGGCGAGCCGCCAATCGCGCAGGCGCTGTTGAACCCACCACTATGTACGTAGGAGAGCGCGCAGAAGGTATGGCTACCCATTTCGACGCGCTGTTCGCCACATCCGTCGCAAGACGCCTGATAGAAGCTGATGTCTGGCGCGGCACTGGAGGTACAGGCCCAGAGCGAGAGGGTGATCAGGGATAAAGGGCGCAGCATGGGAAGTCTCCTTTTAGCGATAACGGCAAACATTCCCGCAATCGCATGACGCGGGGTGGACGCTTGAGCACATCGGCCACCATCAAAGTCAAAGCGGGCGCGCACGACGCGCGCCCGAGCTTTCGCTACGGGAACCGTCACAGCTTCCCGGCCACCCAGTCCTTCACCCCCGCCAGCGCCGCCGGCAGGTTCTCCGGCTGGGTGCCGCCGGCCTGGGCCATGTCGGGGCGGCCGCCGCCCTTGCCGCCGACCTGCTGGGCGACGAAGTTAACCAGCTCGCCGGCCCTGACCTTGGCGGAGTGGTCGGCGGTGACGCCGGCGATCAGGCTGACCTTGCCCTCGCCCACGCTCGCCAGCACGATCGCAGCCGACTTGAGCTTGTCCTTGAGCTTGTCCATGGTGTCGCGCAGGGTGGGCACGTCGGCGCCCTCGAGCACGGCGGCGAGCACCTTGAGGCCACCCACTTCGACCGCCTGGCTCACCAGTTCGTCACCCTGGCTGGCGGCGAGCTTGCCCTTGAGGCGCGCAAGCTCCTTCTCGAGCGCGCGCACGTTGTCGAGGATGCCGGCGACACGCTCGGCGACCTCGTCGGGCTGCACCTTGAGCAGCGCCGACATGCCCTGCACGCGACGCTCCTGCTCCTGGGCGTAGCGCAGCGCGTTCTCGCCGGTAATGGCCTCGACGCGGCGGATGCCGGCGGCCACACCGCCCTCGGCGACGATCTTGAACAGGCCGATGTCTCCGGTGCGCGTGACATGGGTGCCGCCGCACAGCTCCTTGGAGGTGCCGATCGACAGCACGCGCACCTCGTCGGCGTACTTCTCGCCGAACAGCATCATCGCGCCGGACTTCTGTGCCGCTTCCAGCGCCATGACCTCGGCCTGCGTCGCACTGTTGGCGAGGACCTCGCGGTTGACGATCTCCTCGACCTCGCGGATCTCCTCGGCGCTCATCGGCGCGGTGTGAGCGAAGTCGAAACGCGTTTTGTCCGGATCGACCAGCGAGCCCTTCTGCTGCACGTGGGCGCCGAGTACCTCGCGCAAGGCCTTGTGCATCAGGTGGGTGACCGAGTGGTTGCGCGCGGTGGCGGCGCGGGCGGCGACGTCCACCCGGGCGGTCACGCCCTGCCCCACCGAAAGCTTGCCGGTACGCACCACGCCATGATGGCCGAACACCGCGGCCTGGATCTTCTGGGTGTCCTCCACCCCGAAGATGCCCGCGGCGCCACGCAACTCGCCGCGGTCGCCGACCTGGCCGCCGGACTCGGCGTAGAACGGCGTGTGGTCGAGCACGACCACACCCATCTCGCCCTCCAGCAGCTCATTGACCGGTGCGCCGTCCTTGTACAGGGCGAGGATGTTGCCCTTCTCCTCGAGTGCGGTGTAGCCGTGGAAGGTGGTCTCAGGCCCCTCGTACTCCAGATTGGCGGCCATCTTGAACTTGCCGGCGGCACGCGCCTGCTCCTTCTGCCGCGCCATCGCAGCATCGAAGGCGGCGGCGTCCACGGTCACATCGCGCTCGCGGCAGATGTCGGCGGTGAGGTCGAGCGGGAAGCCGTAGGTGTCGTGGAGCTTGAAGGCGGTGTCGCCGTCGAAGACCTTGTTACCCGCCTTCTCCATCGCGGCGAGCTCGGCCTCGACGATCGCCATGCCGTTCTCGATGGTGGCGAAGAAGCGCTCCTCTTCCTGGCGCAGCACGTCCATGATGCGGCGCTCGCCATCCTTGAGTTCGGGATAGGCGCTGCCCATCTCGGCGACCAGGTCGGGCACCATCTTGTGGAAGAAGGCGGCGCGCGCGCCGAGCTTGTAGCCGTGGCGGATGGCGCGGCGGATGATGCGGCGCAATACGTAGCCGCGGCCTTCGTTGCCCGGGATCACGCCGTCGGCGATCAGGAAGGAACAGGCGCGGATGTGGTCGGCGAGTACCTTCAGCGAGGGCGAGTCCATGTCGGCGCCAGAGGTTTCGCGCGCCGCGGCCTTGATCAGCGCCTGGAAGAGGTCGATCTCGTAGTTGGCATGCACGTGCTGCAGCACCGCCGAAATGCGCTCGAGGCCCATGCCGGTATCGACGGAGGGCTTGGGCAGCGGATGCATCACACCCAGCTCGTCGCGGTTGAACTGCATGAACACGTTGTTCCAGATCTCGATGTAGCGGTCGCCGTCTTCCTCAGGCGATCCCGGGGGGCCGCCCCAGATGTGCTCGCCGTGGTCGTAGAAGATCTCGGTGCACGGGCCGCAAGGTCCCGTATCGCCCATCATCCAGAAGTTGTCCGAGGCGTAGCGCGCGCCCTTGTTGTCGCCGATGCGGATCACCCGCTCCGCCGGTACGCCGACTTCCTTGGTCCAGATGTCGTAGGCCTCGTCATCCTCGGCGTACACCGTGACCCACAGCTTGTCCTTGGGCAGCTTGAAGACCTCGGTGAGCAGCTCCCAGGCGTACGAAATCGCGTCGCGCTTGAAGTAGTCGCCGAAGCTGAAGTTGCCCAGCATCTCGAAGAAGGTGTGATGGCGCGCGGTGTAGCCGACGTTCTCGAGGTCATTGTGCTTGCCGCCGGCGCGCACGCACTTCTGCGAGGTGGTGGCGCGGGTGTAGGCGCGCTTGTCGAAGCCGAGGAACACGTCCTTGAACTGGTTCATGCCGGCGTTGGTGAACAGCAGCGTCGGGTCCTCGTGCGGCACGAGCGAGCTGGAGGCCACGATCTGGTGGCCCTTGGATTCGAAAAACTTGAGGAAGGCGTCGCGGATTTCGGCGGATTTCATGGAAGTTTGCGTGTTTTCTGGACGGGATGCCCTGGCTGCAGGCGAATGCGCAAGTTTATCATGAGCTTAAGCGCACCAATTGCCGCCCCGCGGAGCGCCAGCCTTCGCCTATAATTGACGCGAACGTCAACCAACAACGGGACACGAGCACACCATGGGTAACCGCCTCTCCAAGATCTACACCCGCACCGGCGACGCCGGCACCACTGGCCTGGGCGACGGCAAGCGCGTCTCCAAGAACAGCCTGCGCATCCACGCGCTGGGCGAGGTCGACGAGACGAACGCCATCGTCGGCCTGCTGCTGTGCGAGGAGTTGCCCGAGGACGTGCGTGCCCTACTCACAGACGTGCAGCACGACCTGTTCGACCTCGGCGGCGAGGTGTGCATCCCGGGCATGAGCATGATCACCGACAAGCAGGTGACCCACCTGGAAGAAGAGCTCGACCGCTTCAACGAGGACCTCGAGCCGCTCAAGGACTTCATCCTGCCCGGCGGCACCCGTGCCGCGGCCTATGCCCACCACGCCCGCACGGTGTGCCGCCGCGCCGAGCGCGCACTGGTCGCGCTGGCGCTGGAAGAGGCCGTCAATGACGCTCCGCGCCAGTACCTCAACCGCCTTTCCGATCTGCTTTTCGTGCTCGGCCGCGTGCTCAACCGTGCCGGCGGGCGCGGCGACGTGCTATGGCAGAAGCGCAAGAACGCCTGAGCAAACCCGATCCCGGCCGCGCGGCCACACCAGCCGGGAGGTCCGCGCGCTCAGGATTCGAACAGCGAACCCTGCAGCACATCGGTGCCTCCCTCGGCCCGCTCGCCGAAGCGCACCCCCACGCCCAGCAGCCGGACGGGCATCGCACCCCGCGCATGCGCCTCGTCGAGCAGCCGCAGCCATGTGGTCTCGTCCGGGGCACTGCTCACGCACTCGGCCGTGGTACGGCTGAAATCCGCAAAACGCACCTTCACGAAAGCCTTGTGTACCGGCGGTCGGTCGCGCGCGCGCTCGAAGCGGCGGCTGAAATCGGCGAGCAGTTCCAGCAGCGCGGCACGGCAGGCGGGCAGATCGCGCAGGTCGGGCGTGTAGGTCGTCTCCACTGACAGCGACTTGCGCGCGCGATCGGGCTGCACCGGGCGCTCATCGATACCGCGGCACAGCCGGTACAGGCTGGCGCCGAAGCTGCCGAACGCATGGGTCAGGTCGGCTGCGCTCCAGGCGCGCAGATCACCGCAGGTGCGCACGCCGAGTCCATTGAGCTTCGCCGCCGTAACCTTGCCGACGCCGAAGATCTTCTTCACCGGTAGCGCGGCCACGAAGGCGTCGACGTCCTGCGGACGCACGACGAACTGTCCGTCGGGCTTGTTCCAGTCGCTCGCCACCTTGGCGATGAACTTGTTGGGCGCGATGCCGGCCGAGGCGGTGATGCCCACCTCGTCGCGGATGCGTTCGCGAATTTCCTGGGCCATCAGCGAAGCCGAGCCGTGGCAGCGGTCCACGCCGGTGACATCCAGATAAGCCTCGTCGAGCGACAAGGGCTCGACCAGAGGCGTGTAGTCGCGATAGATGGCGAGGATTCGGCGCGAGGCCTCCCGGTAGCGATCGAAGTCGGGCGGTAGCAGGATCAGCTGCGGGCACAGCTTCAAGGCCCGTGCCGTGGGCATCGCCGAATGCACGCCGAATGCACGCGCCTCGTAGTTGCAGGTGGCGATCACGCCGCGCGTCTCCGCACGCCCGCCCACCGCGAGCGGCCTGCCGCGCAGGGCCGGGTCGTCGCGCATCTCGACCGAGGCGTAGAAGCAGTCGCAATCGCAGTGGATGATCTTGCGCGTGGGTTCGCTCATGCGCGCAGCCGTACGGGGAAAGGCGAGCCGGAGATCGCGCGCGGCACCGGCCGCCGTAAGTTGAAAGGGCCTGCGCGTGGCAGGCCCCAGTAGCGCTCGTCGGCGCGGCAGCCGGTCAGAACTCGGCGGCGCGCTTGATGCGACGCTGGCGTACGCCCTCGGCAAGCGTTTCGAAGACGTCGATGCTGTCTTCCCAGCCGATGCAGGCATCGGTGATGCTCTTGCCGTACTCGAGCGCCTTGCCCGGCACGAGGTCCTGACGCCCCTCCTTGAGGTGCGACTCGACCATCACCCCCATGATGCGGTCCTCGCCCTCAGCAAGCTGTGCGGCAACGTTCTCCGCGACCTCGATCTGCAGGCGGTGCTGCTTGCGGCTGTTGCCATGCGAGAAGTCGACCATGACCTTGTTGCACACCCCCGCTTCGGCGAGCGCCTTGGAAGCCGTATCGACGCTGACTGCATCGAAATTGGGCTCCTTGCCGCCGCGCAGGATCGCGTGGCAATCCTCATTGCCGCGCGTTGACACGATGGCCGAGTGACCGGCCTTGGTCACCGACAGGAAGTGGTGCGGCGCCTGTGCCGCCTTGATCGCGTCGGCCGCGATGCGCAGGTTGCCGTCTGTGCCGTTCTTGAACCCGACCGGGCACGACAGGCCCGATGCGAGTTCGCGGTGCACCTGGCTTTCGGTGGTGCGCGCACCGATCGCGCCCCAGGAGATCAGGTCGCCAATGTATTGCGGGGTGATCATGTCGAGGAACTCGGTGCCCGCCGGCAGGCCAAGCTCGTTGATCTCCCACAGCAGCTTGCGCGCCAACCGCACGCCGTCGTTGATGCGGAAGCTGTTATCGAGGCCGGGATCGTTGATCAGCCCTTTCCAGCCCACCGTGGTGCGCGGCTTCTCGAAGTAGACCCGCATGACGATGAGCAGATCGCCACTCAGCCGCTCGGCCTCCGCCTTGAGCTTGTTGCCGTACTCGATCGCCGCCTCCGGATCGTGGATCGAGCACGGCCCGATCACCACCAGCAACCGGTCGTCCGCGCCGTAGAGGATGCGATGGATCGCCTGCCGCGCCTCGTACGCGACTTCCGCGGCCTTCGGGGTCGCGGGAAACTCGCGCAGCACATGCGCAGGCGGCACCAGCTCCTTGATCTCCTGGATACGGACGTCGTCGATATGCACCTTGATGGAGGCGGTCATGCTTGGCCTTTGCTCGAAACTTTGCGGGGACGTCGATTTTAGCGGAAAGCGGGCGGGCACTGGGCAACGCGCCCCCTATCGGCATGATGCAATGAACCGATCGAAGTTTCGATCGTCTGTTCGTACACTGCACGCGGCGCCACGCCGCATGACGCCCGGCATCTTCAACCGCACGCCCCAACCCGGAGAACCCCGACCATGCTGATCAAGAAGCCGGCCGACATCCTGCCTTCCGAAATCACCCCACAGGCCCTTTTCGCACGCCGGCGTGAATTCCTGACCCGCAGCGGCGCGGGCCTGATCGCGGGCGCAGCCGCGTGGCACGGCATCCCGGGCATGGCCCACGCCGCGACGAAGCTGCACACCCAGCCCTCGGTGCTGAGCACGTCCGAGGAACCCACGCCCTACGATGCGCTGACGACCTACAACAACTTCTACGAGTTTGGCACCGCCAAGGGCGATCCGGCCTCGAACGCGCACCGCATGCAGGTGCGCCCGTGGACGGTGCGCGTGGAGGGCCTCGTCGGCAAGCCGCGCAACTTCGACATCGATGACCTGCTCAAGCTTGCCCCGCTGGAGGAGCGCATCTACCGCCTGCGCTGCGTCGAGGCCTGGTCCATGGTGGTACCCTGGGTCGGCTTCCCGCTCGCCGCGCTGCTGAAGGAAGTGGAACCGCTGGGCAGCGCGAAGTATGTCGAATTCGTCACCCACTACGACCCCAAAGTGATGAATACGGACGTCATCGACTGGCCTTACACCGAAGGCTTGCGTCTAGACGAAGCGCTGCATCCGCTGACCATCCTTTCCGTCGGCCTTTATGGTGAGGTGCTGCCGAACCAGAACGGTGCACCGATCCGTCTGGTCGTGCCGTGGAAATACGGATTCAAGAGTGCCAAATCCATCGTCACCATCCGCCTCACCGAAACGGAGCCGGCCACCGCCTGGAACAAGTTCGCACCGCAGGAATATGGCTTCTATTCCAACGTGAACCCGCAGGTGCGCCACCCGCGCTGGAGCCAGCACAGCGAGCGCCGGATCGGCGAGGTACGCAAGCGCCCCACGCAGATGTTCAACGGCTATGCCGACCAGGTCGCCGGCCTGTATCAGGGCATGGACCTGAAAAAATTCTACTGAGCAGCACTGCGCTCCACCCAAGCGATGACCCTCTCTCTCAAGGCACCCTCCGCGGGCCTGATCGTAGCCGTCAAGACCCTCCTCTTCATCCTCTGCCTGCTGCCCGCGATCCATCTCGCGCTCGGCTGGCAGGCGAACACGCTCGGCGCCAACCCGATCGAGACGCTCACCCACGCCACGGGCGAGTGGGCCTTGCGCCTGCTGCTGATCACGCTGGTGGTGACTCCGCTGCGCCGCCTCAGCGGCCTGCACTGGCTGCTGCGCCTGCGCCGCATGCTGGGGTTGTTCGCGTTCGCCTATGCACTGGCCCACTTCGCGATCTACCTGTGGCTGGACCAGTTCTTCGACGTGAACGCAATTGCACTCGACATCCTCGACCGGCCCTTCATCACCGTCGGCTTCGCGGCTTTCGTGCTGATGATCCCGCTCGCCGCCACCTCGAACAGCTTTGCCATCCGTCGCCTCGGCGGGCGCCGATGGCAGTCGCTGCACCGCTCCACCTACGCGGTCGCGATCTTCGCGGTTGTGCACTTCTGGTGGCTGGTGAAGGCGGACATCAGCGAGCCGCTGCTCTATGCGAGCATCCTCGCCGTGCTGCTCGGTCTGCGCGCCTGGTGGCGCGAGGTCGAGCGTCGGCGGCAGCTCTCGGTGCCGCCGACGGCGAAACATCTGGAAAAGAAGGTGATCCGACTGGTGCCGCGACAGTAGGTTTTCCTTGCTTCCGGGGGCATTTATCTGCGCCCGGGAAGACGGAAAACCGTTTCCCGCAGGGTCGCTCGAAGCGAAGGCGCCGCTGTGCGGTGCGCTGAGCGGATTCCGCGTTCAGCGCTCCGCGACGCCCAAGCGCCAGAGCGAGGTCGTTTCCGCTGCACGCGCCGCATGCAGCGGATCTTCGGCGTCGGCCACCTTGCGGTGGCGCGGACGGATGTCCTCGCGGCCGAGCACGCGCAATCCGGCAGCGTCTATCCAGCCCAGGAGCTCGACACGGCTGCGCAGCCCGAGGTGTTCGGCGAGATCGGACAGGATCAGCCAGCCCTCCCCGCCCTCCTCGAGGTGTTCCGCCAAACCGGCGAGGAAACCGCGCAGCATGCGACTGTCGGGGTCGTAGACAGCGTGTTCGATCGCAGCGCTCGGCTTGGCCGGCACCCAGGGCGGGTTGCACACCACCAGCGGCGCCCGACCGGGCGGAAAGAGATCGGTCAGCAGCAACTCGATGCGACCCGTGGGCGCTTGATGGGCCGCAGAGGTCGTGCTCGAATCCGCACCGCAGGGGCTGTCCTGCTGCGCAGCCTCCGCCAGCAGGCCGAGGCGGGCGAGGTTCTCCTGCGCGCAGCCCAGCGCGCGCGGCGACACGTCGGTGGCCACCACGCGCGACACCCCGCGGCGCGCGAGCAGCGCGGCGATGACGCCGGTGCCGGTGCCGATGTCGAAGGCTTGCGTCTTCGCGGGCAGGCGCGCGCGCGCGATCAGGTCGAGGTACTCACCGCGGATCGGCGAATACACGCCATACCAGGGGTGGATCCGCGCACCGAGCAGCGGGATGTCCACGCCCTTGCGCCGCCACTCGTGCGCACCGACGAGACCGAGCAGTTCGCGCAGCGACATTACGAAGGGCGCCGCCGCCAGATCCCCATCGGGCGTGCCGGACACGGCCTCGGCGACGACCTCAAGCACCTCGGGCGCACGCCGCAGCGGAATGCGCCCACCGACCTCGAAGGGAATCAACAGCATGCCCAGCGTGCGTGCGCGCTGCGCCTGTGCCATGCGGTGGAGGTGGAAGGCCTGCGCAGGCGAAACAGGCTGCTTGCCCCGCTTGCCTGCCTTGCCCTGCTTGCGCGGGCGGGCGTCGGCGCGGCGCGCCATGGCCTGCAGCAACTGGCGGGCGTTGTGATAGTCGCCGCGCCACAGCAGCGCAGTGCCCTCACAGGCCAGCCGCCAGGCTGTGTCAGCCTTGGTGGTGTCATCCGCGACCACCACGCGGCGTGGCGGCGCCTGGCCGCTTTCGGAGCGCCAGCGTGCGCTGCAAGCACGCACGCCGCCGTCTTCGGTCACCTCTTCCCAGAACAGTTCGGTCGGCGTGTTCACCGTCTTCAGGCCTGCTTCGGCCGAATTGCGTGCTTGGGGCGGAACGCCTTGATCACTGCGCCATCCGTCTCGATGTACGGGCCGCCAACGAGGTCGATGCAGTAGGGCACCGCGGCAAAGATGCCAACATGACGCACGCTGCCGTCGGCATCACGCACGCCCTCGAGCGTCTCGCGGATCGACTTGGGCTGGCCCGGAAGGTTGATGATCAGGCACTTGCCGCGGATCACCGCGACCTGGCGCGACAGGATGGCAGTGGGCACGAAGTTGAGGCTGATGCGGCGCATCTCCTCGCCGAAGCCGGGCATCTCCTTGTCACCGATGGCAAGGGTCGCTTCGGGCGTCACGTCGCGTACCGCCGGGCCGGTGCCGCCGGTGGTGAGCACCAGATGGCAACCAACATCGTCGACGAGCTCGACGAGGGTGCGCTCGATCCGCGCCCGCTCGTCGGGGATCAGGCGGGTCTCGGCTGCCCACGGCGAGGTGAGCGCCCTCCCCAGCCAGTCCTTCAGCGCTGGGATGCCCTGGTCTTCGTACGTGCCGTCCGAGGCGCGGTCGCTGATCGACACCAGGCCGATGCGGATGTGTTCACTCATGGAATCGCTCTCCGTGGTTCTTGTGCCTGAAGGTCTGTGCGGCACCCTGCGCGGCAGTCAGCCGCATTGTTCATGCCTGTGGCGGTGCATCCTCGTCGACATCGTCGCCCATCGGCAGCCCGAGCACGGCGAGTTCTTCCTCGGCGGCCTCCTGTGCCGCCTGCAGATCACGCAGCACACGGAAAATCTCACGGAAGGACTTGGGCGGCTTCGCTGCCTCGCGCTCCTTGAGCGCATTGCGGCGCAGGGTGCGCAGGTACTGCAGGTCGGCCTCGGGCCAGGTCTCGGCGATGGTACCGATGGTCTGCTCGTCTGCCAGCAGTTGCTCTCGCAGGCGCTCGAGACGGTGCATCTTCGCCACTTCGGCAGCCGAGTTGCCGGCGAAGATCTCCAGCTGGGCCTGGATGGGCTCGGGGTCGATCTTGCGCATGAGCTTGCCGATGTACTGCAACTGGCGGCGGCGGGCTTCCATCTTGAAGCCCTGCGCAGCGCGGATGGCCTCGTACAGGGTTTCAGGCAGCGGCACTTTCTTGAGTCGCTCGGGCGAGAGCGCAACAAGCTGCTCGCCGAGGTCCTGCAGCGCCTGCATCTCGCGCTTGCGGCTGCTCTTGCTCGGCGGTTCAAGGAAGTCGTCTTCGGATTCGGGTTCTGCTTGGCCGTGGCGGCGCGATTCTGAGCGCATTGCGTGCGTGGGGGGCTGGCTTGATCGGGTTAAGATTATAGCCTTTGCACGCAGACGACCCCTCCATGTCCAGTCAAGGCTTTTCCTTCTCGCAGGCACATCTCGCGGAGATCGCCGGCGACATCCTGAAGCACGCGAAGAAGCTCGGCGCATCGGCCTGCGAGACCGACGTCTCGGAGGGCTTCGGCCAGTCCGTTGCGGTCCGTCGGAGCGAAGTCGACACGATCGAGTACAACCGCGACAAGGGCGTCGGCGTCACCGTCTATCTCGGTCAGCAACGCGGCTACGCGAGCACCTCCGATTTCTCGAAGAAGGCACTCAAGGCCACAGTCGAGGCAGCCATCTCGATCGCCCGCTTCACGGCCCCCGACCCCTGCGCAGGGCTGGCCGATGCAGCGCTGATGGCACGCACGAAGAAGCTTCCGGACCTCGACCTCTTCCATCCCTGGGCGATCGACGTCGCGGAAGCGATCGAACTCGCGCGCCGCTGCGAGGAATCGGCCTTCGCGGTGAGCCCGAAGATCACCAACTCCGAAGGCGCGAACACATCGATCCAGCAGTCGCATTTCGTTTCGGCCAACAGCCACGGGTTCGTGGGCGGCTACGCCACCACACGCCACGGCCTGTCCTGCTCGGTGATCGCCGGAGAGGGCGACGGCATGCAGCGCGAGTTCTGGTACGACGCCCGCCGCGACCCCGCCGAATTGCTGTCGCCCGAAGAGATCGGCCGGGTGGCCGGCGAGCGAGCGCTCGCTCGCCTGGGCGCGAAGAAGATCCGCACCTGCGAGGTACCGGTGATCTTCGAGGCACCGCTCGCGGTGTCTCTGGTGGGCAATTTCGTGCAGGCAGCCAGCGGCGGCGCGCTCTACCGCAAGGCAAGCTTCCTGCTCGACAGCCTCGGCCAGCCGCTTTTTCCGGCAACGGTAAACATCTCCGAGCGCCCTCACCTGCGCAAGGCATTCGGCTCCAGCCCCTTCGACAGCGACGGCGTCGCCACCCGTGACCGCGAGGTGGTCCGCGACGGCGTGCTGGAAGGGTATTTCCTGTCCGCGTACTCCGCCCGCAAGCTGGGCATGCAGACCACCGGCAACGCCGGCGGCTCCCACAACCTGATCGTGCACCCCGGGGAGCACGATCTCGCCAGCCTGATCCGGCAAATGGACCGGGGTCTGCTCGTGACCGAACTCCTCGGCCACGGCGTGAATTACGTAACGGGCGACTACTCGCGCGGCGCGGCAGGCTTCTGGGTGGAAAAAGGCCGCATCAAGCATGCGGTCGAGGAGGTGACCATTGCCGGCAACCTGCGAGAGATGTTCCGCAGCATCGTCGCCATTGGCAAGGATGCCCTGCCGCGCAGCGCCAAGCAGTGCGGCTCGGTGCTGATCGAGCACATGAAGGTGGCTGGTCGCTGAAACCAGCGCATGCAAGTCCCGGAAGCAGACGCGGGTCTATATAATCGTCTGCGCATTCAACACACCCGCAAGGAGATAACGTGGAACGTCGCTCATTCCTCAAGAAGGCAGGCGCCAGCCTGGCCGCTGGCGCTGCCGGCGCAGCCTCGACGGCAGCCATCGCCGCCCCCGCAGTCCAGACCGGCCTGCCCGAGATCAAGTGGCGAATGACCTCGAGCTTCCCCAAGAGCATCGACACGCTGATGGGCAGCGCCGACCTGCTCGCGAACCGCCTGCGCGAGATCACCGGCGGCAAGTTCGACATCCGCGTTTATCCGGCCGGCGAACTGCTGCCGGGCATGCAGGCGCTGGACGCGGTGCAGCAGGGCACCGTCGAGATGTGCCACACCTGCTCCTACTACTACACCGGCAAGGACAAGGCCTTCGGCTTTGGCACCGCCATTCCCTTCGGCCTCAACGCGCGCCAGATGGACGCCTGGATCATCGCCGGCGGCGGTCAGGAATTGCTCGACGAGTTCTACAGCAACTACAACGTCTACTCCTTCCTCGGCGGCAACACCGGCGTGCAGATGGGTGGCTGGTTCCGCAAGCAGATCAACACGGTCGATGACGTCAAGGGCCTGAAATTCCGCATCCCCGGCATCGGCGGCGAGATCCTCGCGCGCATGGGCGCGATTCCGCAGCAGCTGGGCGCCGGCGACATCTACGCCGCGCTGGAGAAGGGCACCATCGACGCAGCCGAGTTCGTCGCCCCGTACGACGACGAGAAGCTGGGCTTCCACAAGGTCGCGCCCTACTACTACGCCCCGGGTTTCTGGGAGCCGGGTCCTGCGGTTCACTTCTATGTGAACAAGCAGGAATGGGAGAAGCTGCCCGCGGAGTACCAAGCCGCCTTCCGCGCCGCCGCGCGCGAAGCGCACATCCTGATGACCGCCAGCTACGACCACAAGAATCCGCAGGCCCTCGCCCGCTTGCTCGCGCAGGGCGTCAAGCTGCAGCGCTTCTCGAACGAGATCATGCAGAAGGCGTACGAGATCAGCCAGGAACTGTACGACGAAGAGTCGGCGAAGAACCCGGCGTGGAAGAAGATCTACACCGAGTTCGTCAAGTACCGCCAGTCGCAGAACGCCTGGTTCGGCGTAGCAGAAGCCACATACGACCGCTTCATGCAGTCGGTGCGCTGAGCTTCGCCGCTCCCTGCATCCGCAGCACTCGAGGAGCCCCGCGCGGGCTCCTCGTTTTTTTCCCGCCCGAGCCACTTCATGCAAGCCCCGCCCCTCACCGCATCAAGCTGCCGTCTCTGCCTCGTACGTCACGGCGAAACCGCCTGGAACGTGGAACGCCGGCTGCAGGGACATCTGGACGTTCCACTCAATCCGCTCGGCCACCGCCAGGCCGAAGCCACCGCGATGCGCCTCGGCAGCCTTCGCTTC
Source organism: Thauera sp. AutoDN2 (assembly GCF_051280715.1). NCBI lineage: Bacteria > Pseudomonadati > Pseudomonadota > Betaproteobacteria > Rhodocyclales > Zoogloeaceae > Thauera > Thauera sp. AutoDN2. The sequence goes on from NZ_JBNCAR010000002.1 coordinate 41,143, forward strand.
GCCGCGCTCTACAGCAGCGATCTCTGCCGCGCACAACAGACGGCGACCGCGGTCGCCAACCGCCATGGCCTGGCCGTCGTCACGGAGCCGCGCCTGCGGGAGCGTCATTACGGACTGTTCCAGGGACTCACCTACGATGAGGCCGAGCGCCTGCACCCGGACGCGTACCGCAGCTTCGTGCAGCGCGACCCTGGCTTCGCCTTTCCCGAGGGCGGCGAGAGCCTGGAGGACTTCGCCGCGCGGGTGCACAGCGTGCTCGACGAGATCACCGTCCGCCACCCGGGCGAGCAGGTGCTGGTGGTGACCCACGGGGGGGTGCTCGACATCGTGCACCGCATCGCAGCCCGCAAGGACCTGCACGCACCGCGCGATTTTTCCATCCCCAACGCAGCGCTCAACTGGATCGAGCGGACCGACGACCGCTGGCGCTTGTTGCGCTGGGCCGAGCAGACGCACCTCGAAGGCGCTCGCGACGAATTGCCGAACGCATAAAACGCCATATCCATAAAATCCCTCGGATAAGGGTTTTCCTCGGTTTTCGCCAGTACTGGCACGCTCCTTATAATCGGTCGCGGTTGCAAACCAACACCAAAGGAGACATCGTGGAACGTCGCAAATTCATTCAGGGCGCCGGTATGGCCGGCATTCTCGCGGCCGGCGCCGCCCCCGCCATCGTGCACGCGCAGGAACAGATCCGCTGGCGCCTCGCGTCAAGCTTCCCGAAGTCGCTCGACACGGTCTTCGGGGCATCGGAGATCTTCGCGAAGAACGTTTCCGACGCGACCGGCGGCAAGTTCAACATCACCGTCTATCCGGCCGGTGAACTGGTCCCCGCCTTCGGCGTAGTCGACGCCGTGCAACAGGGCACCGTGGAATGCGCTCACACCGCGCCCTACTATTTCTTCGGCAAGGACGAGACCTTCGCACTCGACTGCGCAGTGCCTTTCGGCATGGCCTCGCGTGCGATGACCGCCTGGATGAACGAGGGCGATGGCCTCAAGCTCATGCGCGAGTTCTACGCGCAATACAACATCGTAAACCTGCCCTGCGGTAACACCGGCGCGCAAATGGGCGGCTGGTACCGCAAGGAGATCAACTCGGTCGCCGACATCAACGGCCTGAAGATGCGCATCGGCGGCTTCGGCGGTCGCGTGCTGAGCAAGCTCGGTGCCGTGCCCCAGAACATCCCTGCCGGCGAAATCTACCAGGCGCTGGAGAAAGGCACGATCGACTCCGCCGAGTGGATCGGCCCTTACGACGACCTCAAGCTCGGCCTCTACAAGGTCGCGAAGAACTACTACTTCCCCGCATGGTGGGAGGGCAGCACCCAGTTCTCCGTCTACATCAACGACGAGCAGTGGAACAGCCTGTCCAAGGAGTATCAGGCGATCGTCCAACTCGCGGCAGCCGATGCGCATGTACGTTGCCAGGCGCGCTACGATGGGCGCAACCCGGGTGCGCTCAAGCAACTGGTGGCCGAAGGCGCCAAGCTGAACCGCTTCCCGCGTGACGTGATGGATGCCGCCTTCAAGGCATCGCGTGAAGTATATGAGGAGATCGCGGCGAAGAACCCGAACTGGCAAAAGGTCTTCCCCGACTACTCCCGCTTCATGGCTGACCAGGTGCAGTGGTTCGCGGTCGCCGAAGGCAACTACTCGCAGTACATGGCCGCACAAAAGCTTTAAGATGCGCGGCGCTTCCCGGCTTCTGCGCGGGAAGCGCCCGTTTCTGCATCTTCGACTCCTCGCTGACCGGGCCTGCATCACGCAGCGTCCGGCAGTGTCGCCCGACCACCGCATCCAGGCCACCCCATGGGAAACCTCCTCCGCCTATCCAGGCTGATCGACGGGCTGACACGCATCGTGGGCAAGTCCACGATGTGGTTCGTGCTCGCCGCCACGCTGATCAGCGCCACGAACGCGATCGCGCGCAAGGCGTTCAACGTCGGCTCCAACGCCTACCTCGAAATCCAGTGGTACCTGTTTGCGGCCGTCTTCCTGCTCGGTGCAGGCTATGCATTCCTGCAAAACGCCCATGTGCGCATCGACGTGCTCGCCAGCCGCCTGTCCATGCGTACCCGAAACATCATCGACATCGTCGGCATCGTGCTGTTCATGCTCCCGATGTGCTGGTTCATGATCGAGTTCTCCTGGCCGCTGGTGAAGAACGCGTATCTTTCGAACGAGATGTCCTCCAATGCGGGTGGCCTGATCCGCTGGCCGGTTTACGCCCTTGTTCCTGCCGGCTTCACCCTGCTGGGGCTGCAGGCGATCTCCGAACTCATCAAGCGGGTCGCCTTCCTGAGGGGACTCGCGCCCAATCCGCTTCTGGCGGCCGTCGATGAGGTCGCCGACGCGACCGAGATCGCCCTCGCCTCCGTCAGCGAGACCCGCAAATGATCGAAATGCTCTCTTCCAGCCTGCCGCAACTGATGTTTCTCGCGCTGGCGATCTTCCTGCTCAGCGGCTTTCCGGTCGCCTTCGCGCTAGCGGCAACGGGGCTGATGTTCGGCTTCATCGGCATCGAGATGGGCCTGCTGCCGGTGAGCCTCTTTCAGGCCCTGCCGCTGCGGGTGTTCGGCATCATCCAGAACGACACGCTGCTTGCGATCCCCTTCTTCACCCTGATGGGTCTGGTTCTCGAACGCAGCGGCATGGCGGAGGATCTGCTCGACACCGTAGGCCAGGTGTTCGGCCCGATCCGGGGGGGGCTCGCACTCGCGGTCATCCTCGTGGGCGCGCTGCTCGCCGCCACCACCGGCGTGGTTGCCGCGTCGGTGATCTCGATGGGCTTGATCTCGCTACCGATCATGCTGCGCTACGGCTACAGCCGCGCGATCGCCTCGGGAGCGATCACCGCCTCGGGCACGCTGGCCCAGGCCGTACCCCCCTCACTGGTGCTGATCGTGATGGCCGACCAGCTTGGCCGCAGCGTCGGCGACCTGTACCGCGGCGCTTTCCTGCCGGCATTCATGCTGATCGGCATGTACGTGCTCTTCATCATCGGCCTGGCCATGTTCAAGCCGAAGATGGTGCCCGCACTGCCACCCGAAGCACGCCAGTATAGAGAACCGAACGGCAGCTCAGGCATGCGCTCGCTGGGCGTTTTCTCCATCTTCGTCACGGTCCTGACGGTCGCCTTCGGCTACTTCTACGCCGACATCGCCTCCGCCATCTCGGGTGCGGAGCGCACGCCACCCACGGACGAAACGGTGGTCGTCTCGCTGACCGTCGGCACGCTGATCGCATTTTTCGGCGCCGCCCTGAACAAGCTCTTCCGCCTCGGCCTGCTGTCGCGCATCACCGAGCGCGTCACCTTCGTGCTGATTCCGCCGCTCACACTGATCTTCCTTGTGCTGGGCACGATCTTCCTCGGCGTGGCCACCCCCACGGAGGGCGGCGCCATGGGTGCGGTCGGCGCGCTGCTGATGGCGCTGATGCGACGCCGGCTCGACATGCCGCTGCTCAAGCATGCACTGCAGTCGACCGCCCGCCTGTCGACGTTCGTGCTGTTCATCCTCATCGGCTCGACGCTGTTCAGCTTCACCTTCATCGCGGTCGACGGTCAACTCTGGGTGGAGCACCTGTTCGACAAGCTGCCCGGCGGCCAGATCGGCTTCCTGCTCTTCGTGAACCTGATGGTCTTCGTGCTCGGCTTCTTCCTCGACTTCTTCGAGATCGCCTTCATTCTGGTCCCCCTGCTGGCGCCGGTGGCCGAGAAGCTCGACATCAACCTGATCTGGTTCGGCGTGATGCTGGCGATGAACCTGCAGACCTCCTTCCTGACCCCGCCGTTCGGCTTCGCCCTTTTTTACCTGCGCAGCGTCGCACCCGCGAAGCCCTTCCTCGATCGCGTCACCGGACGTGAGACGGAAGGCGTGAAGACGATGGACATCTACCGCGGCTCGATCCCCTTCGTGCTCATCCAGCTGTTCATGCTCACCTTGCTGCTGGTCTTCCCGGAGATCGTGACGTTCAGCCTCGACAAGCCGGTGGAGTTCGACCCCAACTCCATGCAGCTCGAGATCCCCGGCAGTTTCGGTGGCGGCTGGAACGACGGTGGTGGGAATGGTGGCGGAGCCGGGAACGGCGGCTGGTAAGCCCCCGCGACGGAGATCCTCACGAGGCGCGCATCGTGTTCGATGCGCGCCTTTTTTTGTGCATGCGCGCACGTGATAAACTCCCGCGCTGAACCCAGCCCGCAGGCGAGCATGCGCCTGCGGCCGAACAAATCCTTCTTCGAGCTTCCGACATGTTCTCCTCGCAAGACACCCTCGCCAAATTCGACCCCGAACTGTGGTCCGCCATCCAGGCCGAAAACAAGCGCCAGGAAGACCACATCGAACTGATCGCCTCGGAAAACTATGTCTCCCACGCGGTAATGGAAGCCCAGGGCTCCCAGCTCACCAACAAGTACGCCGAGGGCTATCCGGGCAAGCGCTACTACGGCGGATGCGAGCACGTGGATGTGGCCGAGCAGCTCGCGATCGACCGCCTCAAGGCCCTGTTCGGCGCCGAAGCCGCCAACGTGCAGCCCAACTCCGGCTCGCAGGCCAACCAGGCCGTATTGATGGCCTTCGCGAAACCGGGCGACACCATCATGGGCATGAGCCTAGCCGAAGGTGGCCACCTCACCCACGGCATGCCGCTGAACATGTCGGGCAAGTGGTTCAAGGTCGTTGCGTACGGCCTGAACGAGAAGGAAGAGATCGACTACGACGCGATGGAGCGCCTCGCCCACGAGACGAAACCGAGGATCATCGTCGCCGGCGCGTCGGCATATTCGCTGCGCATTGACTTCGAGCGTTTCGCAAAGGTGGCGAGGGATGTCGGCGCGATCTTCTGGGTCGACATGGCCCACTACGCCGGCCTGATCGCTGCAGGCTTCTACCCCAACCCGGTGCCGCACGCCGACGTCGTCACCTCGACGACCCACAAGACCCTGCGTGGCCCACGCGGCGGAGTGATTCTGATGAAGGCCGAACACGAGAAGGCGCTGAACTCGGCGATTTTTCCGGGCCTGCAGGGTGGTCCGCTGATGCACGTCATCGCAGCCAAGGCGGTGGCCTTCAGGGAAGCAGCCTCGCCCGAGTTCCGCAACTATCAGGAACAGGTGATCGCCAACGCCCGCGTCATGGCGCGCGTACTGGGCGAGGAGCGCGGCCTGCGCATCATTTCCGGCCGCACCGAGTCCCACGTCTTCCTGGTCGACCTGCGCAACAAGAAGATCACCGGCAAGGCTGCGGAGGCAGCGCTGGGCAAGGCCCACATCACGGTCAACAAGAATTCGATCCCGAACGATCCCGAGAAGCCCTTCACCACCTCCGGCATCCGCATCGGCTCGCCGGCAGTTACCACCCGGGGCTTTACCGAGATCGAGGTCGAGAAGGTCGCACACATGATCGCGGACGTACTGGATGCGCCGGACGACGAGGGCGTGATCGAACGCGTGCGCGCCCAGGCGGCCGAGCTGTGCGCAAGATTTCCGGTGTACGGCGAGTAAGGCGCACAAAGGGGGCGGTCGACGCCCCCATGCGCCGCGCAGCCCATGAAATGCCCTTTCTGCGGTGATCCGAACACCCAGGTCACCGACACTCGCGAGAACGAGGACGGCGACGTCGTAAGACGTCGCCGTCGCTGCGTGAAATGCGACAAGCGTTTCACCACCTATGAGCGCATCGATCTGAAGATGCCGCACATCGTCAAACGCAACGGCAACCGGACCGAGTTCGACCACGCCAAGCTCGCCGGAAGCATGAAGCTGGCCCTGCGCAAGCGCCCGGTGACAATCGAGGCGATCGACGCCGCCCTTGACCGCATCGAGGCCAGGCTGCTGGCGCTGGGCGCACAGGAAGTGCCGAGCGAGAAGATCGGCGAACTGGTCATGAAGGAGCTCAAGAAGCTGGACAAGGTCGCCTACATCCGCTTCGCCTCGGTGTATCGGAACTTCGCCGACGTCGATGAGTTCTCCGAAGTGATCCGCGAGGTGCAGACGCGTCCACGCCGCGCCAAGGTCTCCAAACCCGAATCCGACCCCGAGCATGACCTTTTCGGCGGCTGACCATGCTGCCATGGCGCGCGCGCTGCAACTCGCAGCCCGTGGCCTGGACACTACCTCCCCCAATCCGCGCGTCGGCTGCGTGCTGGTGCGCGACGGAGAGATCGTAGGCGAAGGCTGGCACGAGCGCGCCGGCGAGCCGCACGCCGAAATCCACGCCCTGCGCGCAGCGGAGGGCGCAGCCCGCGGCGCCACCGCCTACGTGACCCTCGAGCCCTGCTCGCACTTCGGTCGCACACCGCCCTGCGCCGATGCGCTCATCGACGCGGGCGTGACGCGCGTGGTGGTCGCCATGGTGGACCCCAACCCCCTGGTTGGCGGTCGCGGTCTGGAGCGCTTGCGCGCGACGGGCATCCGCACCGAGTACGGCCTGCTCGAAGATGAGGCGCGCGAACTCAACATCGGTTTCGTGTCCCGCATGACGCGCGGCAGGCCCTGGGTGCGCTTGAAGGCCGCAGCCACCCTGGACGGCAAGACCGCGCTCGAGAACGGCGTCAGCCAATGGATCACTGGTGCCGCCGCCCGTGCCGATGGCCACCGCTGGCGCGCCCGCGCCTGTGCGGTCCTTACCGGCATCGGTACCGTGCGCGAGGACGACCCCCAACTCACCGTGCGCGACGTCCCCTGCACGCGACAGCCGCTACGCATCCTGGTCGATGCAGGTCTGCAGGTTTCACTCGCTGCGCGCATCCTTCAGGGCGCGCCCATCCTGATTGCCACCGCAAGCGCGGACGCAGCGCGCATCACCGCGCTACGCGACCGTGGCCACGAGGTACTGATCGTGCCCAATGCCGCGGGCAAGGTGGATCTCCCCCAACTGTTGCTGCAACTGGGCGCGCGCGGCCTCAACGAGATCCACGTGGAAGCCGGTTTCAAACTCAATGGATCGCTGATGCGCGAAGGTTGCGTGGACGAAGTGCTGCTGTACCTCGCGCCAATGCTGGTCGGGGACGCGGCACACGGACTGTTCAACCTGCCCGCACTCGCGGCACTCGAGGGCGCCACGCGGCTCGACATCCGCGACCTGCGAATGATCGGGCCGGATCTGCGCCTGATCGCCCGTCCGCGCTCCGCTGCCTGAAAAGCAGGCTCGGTCCGCTCAGGCCCGTTGGCTACAAACGGCGCAGCCCGGGTCGCGCGAAAGCGAGACGCTGCGCCACTCCATGGACAGGCCGTCCAGCAGCAGCAAGCGCCCATCCAGGGTGGTGCCGCAGCCGATCAGCAGCTTCAGGGCCTCGGCCGCCTGAATCGTGCCGATGATGCCGACGATGGGTGCAAACACCCCCATCACCGCGCAGCGAACCTCTTCCAGATCCTCACCCTCGGGAAACAGGCAGTGGTAGCAGGCGCCGTCGGAGTTGCGCAGGTCGAACACCGAAACCTGCCCGTCGAAGCGGATCGCGGCCCCGGAGACCAGGGGCTTGCGCAAGCGCACGCAAGCGCGGTTGATCGCATGGCGGGTGGCGAAATTGTCGCTGCAGTCGAGCACCACGTCGGCACGCTCGACTTCCTCTTCCAGCGCCGCGCCCGAAAGGCGCTGCCGGATCGGATCGATGTGGGTCTCCGGATTGAGCCGATGCAGGGTCTCGCGCGCAGAAACCACCTTGGGCGCCCCCACCCGGTCGGCGCTGTGGAGGATCTGGCGCTGCAGATTGGTGAGATCGACCTCGTCGTCGTCTGCAATGGCGAGTGTGCCCACACCCGCTGCCGCGAGGTACATCGCTGCCGGCGAACCCAGTCCGCCCGCCCCGACGATCAGCGCACGCGCATCAAGCAAGCGCTGCTGCCCTTCGACATCGACCTCGGGCAGCAGGATGTGGCGGCTGTAGCGCAGCAGTTGATCGTCGTTCATCGAATGGAGGCTACTTGTACTCGCGCAGCTCGGGGGGCGTGTCGTCGTGATCACCGTGCAACTGGTGGTCCCAGGCCTGAATGTACACCTCGTGCGACTGTTTGATCAGCCGCTCGGGCGAAAGCAGGTTGTGGCGCTGCGTTTCCTCGCAGAAATACACCAGGGCGCGCACCAGCTTGACGTATAGCGAATTCTCAAGCGCGAAGCCGGCATCACGCAGGGCGTCCTCGAGCGTCTCGAGCGAATAGTCGAGCACCGAGTAACGCACGACGATCGTCAGGGTCTCGTCGTCACGCTCTAGTTGCAGGCCCTTCAACGCCTGAAGCGCCTTCCAGGCCCGCTCGACCTGCCCGGGAGGCAGGCCCTTGAAGCGGATCTCACGCTGCTTGTGGATGTCGGCGCCAGGCAAGGGACGGTCGTGATGCCTGCCAGCCAGCTTGTAGGCGGTCTCCCTGCGCATCATTCCCCTCCCGTCCTCATGGTTTATTTTTCATTCTGGACGATCTGCTCACCCTTGAGAAGGCGAATTGCCTGCTGGAGTTGGTAGTCGTCCTCCCCTCCGAAATCGAAACGCACCGGCTCCGTCTCTTCCTCGCTCTCGGCGGGCTTGCCCTCCGCCTTCTCGGCGGCGGCCTTGGCTTCGGCCTCGGGGTCACGATCATTGCCGAGATGGCGAAGCAGGTCAGCCTCGCGCACGCGGCGGCTCGAGCCGTTGGCGCTTTCCTCCACGATGACGTCGGGCTCGATGCCCTTTGCCTGGATGGAGCGGCCGCTGGGGGTGTAATAGCGCGCCGTCGTGAGCTTGATCGCGGTGTTGTTGTTGAGCGGCAGGATGGTCTGCACCGACCCCTTGCCAAAGGTCTGGGTGCCGATCACCGTGGCCCGCTTGTGATCCTGCAGCGCGCCGGCCACGATCTCCGAAGCCGAAGCCGAACCCGCGTTGACCAACACCACCATTGGCACTTCGCGCGCCACCGAAGGCAGGCGACGCAGGAAGTCGTCCCGCGTTCCGCGCAGGTAGTCGGCCGGAGCGGCGCGGTATTCGCGGCGCGCATCCTCGGTGCGACCGTCAGTCGACACCACCAGCGTATCCTGCGGCAGGAACGCCGCCGACACCCCGACTGCACCGTGCAGCAGGCCGCCCGGATCATTGCGCAGGTCGAGCACCAGACCCTGCATCGGCCCCTCGGCGGCGAGCTTGTTCAGGTGATCCACCACCGAAACGGCCGTGTTCTCCTGGAACTGCGCGACACGCAGATAGGCATAACCCGGCTCGATGAGCTTCGACTTGACGCTCTGGACCTTGATCACCTCGCGCGTGAGCGTGATGACGATCGGCTGGGACTGCCCCTTGCGCATGATGGTCAGCGTGATGTCGGTCTTGGGCTTGCCGCGCATGCGCTTGACCGCATCGTTCAGACTCATGCCCTTGACCGGCGTGTCGTCAAGTTTGACGATCAGGTCGCCCGCCTGCACTCCGGCACGGAACGCGGGGGTGTCCTCGATCGGGGAGATGACCTTCACGAAGCCATCCTCCATGCCGACCTCGATGCCCAGGCCGCCAAACTCGCCCTGGGTACCCACCTGCAGATCCTTGAACGCCTCCGCGTCGAGGTAGGCCGAGTGCGGATCCAGGCCCGACAGCATGCCGCTGATCGAATCGGTGATGAGCTTTTTGTCCTCGACCGGCTCGACGTAGCCCTGCTTGATCGCGTTGAACACATCCGCGTACGCGCGCAACTCATCGACCGGCAGCGGCACCTGCACGCTGCGGTCGGCACTGGCGGAAAAATTGAGACTGATCAGGACGCCGGCGACCATGCCGGTCATCACGAGGCCGAACTGTTTCAGCTTGCTGCTGCGCATGAGAACTCCATTGATGCGCCGGCGACTTGGCCGGCCTTGCCTTCGGTCAGTTGAGCCGCACCCACTGCATCGGGTCGAGCGGCTGACCGCCGTGGCGGATTTCGAAGTATAAACCCGATTCGTTGCCCACTCCGCCGGCGCCCACGCTGGCGATCACGTCACCACCGCCCACGCGCTCGCCCACATCCCGGAGCAGGGTGTCGTTATTACCGTAGATGGAAAGGTAGTCGCTGCCGTGGTCGACGATGATGAGGTTTCCGTACCCGCGCAACCAGTCCGAAAAGACCACCTCTCCGCCCGCGATCGCGCGCACCTCCATCCCCGAACCAGCGCGGATGAACACACCCTTCCAGGTTGTGCCACCCTCGGCTCTTTGAGCGCCGAAGCGCCCGACAAGTTCGCCCCGCACCGGAAAGCGCATCTGGCCGCGCAGATCCTTGAAGCGCACCCCGGATGGGGTCGGCGCTGCCGCGGCCCGCACCTCGCCCACCACCGGCTCCACCCTGCGCGGGAGGCTCGGCCGCGCATGGCCCGCGGCCGAGGCAGCGGGCTGCTCCGCCGCCTTGCGCTCGGCCTCGCGCTGCGCGGCGAGCAGCCGGGCGGCCTCACGCTCCGCCTGGGCACGGGCGCGCTTCACCAGCGTGTCAATTACCTGCCCGAGACGCTTCTCGTCCTGCTGCAGGCTGCCGACCGCCTTCTTCTGCGCCTGGAGCTCGCCCGCAACCCTCGCCAGCACCTGCTTGCGCTGCTGCTGCTCGTGTTCGAGGGACTTCCTGCGCGCACGCTGCTCGTCCTCGAGGATCGCAAGTCGGTCGCGGCGCTGCTGGATCTCCTCGGCACGGCGCTGCGTCTCCCGCATGTCGGCGCGCAAGCCATCGATCAGCGCGACGCGCGCCCGCCCGAGGTGCTCGAGATAGTGTGCATCGCGCGCAAGCTGGTTCGGGTCGCGGGCGGACAGGAGGGGCGCCACGCCGTCGGCCGCGCCATGCACGTACTGGCGGCGCAGCCATTCACCAAGCTCACTGCGCCGGCTGTCGATGCGCCCCGCGGTTTCGCGCTGCTCGGCCTCCAGCACGCCCAGCTTCTTCTCCGCATCCTTACGCTCCGCCTCAAGCTGCGCGAGCTCCCTGGCTGCACGCGACACGGCGCGCTCGGCCTCGGCAAGCGCCTTCGCCGCTTCGGAACGGCTTGCCTCCGTACGGGCCATCTCCTGCTGCAGGTCGCGGATGCGCTGCTTCAGATCAGCCAGATCCGAACGGTGCTCGTCGATCTGGCCGGAAGGAGGCTGCGCCTGCGCGGGCGAGACGCACCACAAGGCGCCAACAAACCAGGCGCAGACGAACAATCCACAAAAACGTGGGCGCGGCATGCTGCGTCCCGGACGCGATGGAGAAATGGGAGGAGTGGAGGCTGGCACGAAACTGGTGGTAAACCCTTGCTTGCAGGATGTTCTGCATGGGCGCAACGCAATATTTTATACTAACGTTTTGCCCGCGCCGCCCCTATCGTGAACCAGAATGACATCCTCACGCTCATCGACCGCCATGAGCACATCGAAACAGCGGCCCGCGCGCTCAAGGCCATCGCCCACCCCCTGCGCCTCAAGATCCTCTGCGTACTCGGCGACGGAGAGGAGTGCGTGCAGGAAATCGTCGATGCCGTCGGCACCTCGCAAAGCAATGTCTCGCAGCACCTCGCGATCCTGCGTGACAAAGGCGTGCTGCAGACGCGCAAGGACGCCAATCGCGTCTTCTACCGCGTCGGCGATCAGCGCACGCTCCAGCTCATCGTGCTGATGCGCGAGGTCTTCTGCGGCGTGGACGCATCCGAAAGCTGAGCACGCGCTCATTCACGCATTCCTTCCCACCCTGACGGAGCCCCTTTCAAGTGGAATTCCTGCAACAAAATTGGCATTGGGCGGCCCTTGCAGCCGTCTCCGGGGCCTGGTTGATGGTCGAGCTGATCCGCAGCCGCGGCGACGAAAGCCAGGTCTCCCCGGTCCAGGCAACACTGCTCGTGAACCGCGAAGATGCGATCGTCATCGACGTGCGCGAGCAGGGCGAATACGCCCAGGGCCACATCCCGAACGCGCGCCACATCCCCTCGGGCGAGTTCGAGCGCCGTGGCAAGGAGCTGGAAAAGCTGAAGGATCACCCGGTGATCCTGTGCTGCGCCACCGGCGGCCGCTCCAACAGCTGCGCCGCCCAGCTCCGCAAGACCGGCTTCACCCGCATCTACAACCTGCGTGGCGGCATGATGGAATGGCAGAAGGCCGGCCATCCGGTGAGCCGCAAGCGGAAATGAGCATGCAGCCCCACGTCCGCATGTACGCCACCGCGACCTGCCCTTTCTGCATCCGCGCCGAACAGCTGCTGATGCACAAGGGCGTGGCCGGGCTCGAGAAGATCCGCGTCGACCTCGACCCCGTCCGCCGCGAGGAAATGATGAAGCTCAGCGGTCGGCGCACGGTTCCACAGATCTTCATTGGCGACTACCATGTCGGCGGCTGCGACGACCTCTTCGCGCTCGAAGAAGCCGGCCGCCTCGACCCGCTTCTGCAGGGCGAATCCGCTTGACCGCCTGAACATTCTGCCGGCGTGTCCCCGGCCGGCGCACCCATCACCAATCCACTCCAACCCGGATCCATCCCAATGTCTGAACAGAACACCCAGCCCGTCTTCTCGATCGAAAAACTCTACGTCAAGGACCTCTCCGTCGAGGTACCGGGCGCACCGCAGATCTTCCTCGAGCGCGAAAACCCGCAGATCAATGTGCAGCTGAGCACCGCCGGACGCGCCATCGAGGATGGCGTGTACGAGATCACTCTCACAGTGACCGTCGACGCCAAGATCAGCGAGGACCGCACCCTGTTCCTGATCGAGGTTGCACAGGCAGGCATCTTCCAGATCCGCAACGTTCCGCAGGACGACCTCGAACCGGTGATGATGATCGGCTGCCCCAACATTCTCTTCCCCTACGCTCGCGAGGCTGTGTCCGATGCAGTCACCCGCGCAGGCTTCCAGCCAGTCCTGCTCGCGCCGGTCAACTTCGAGACGCTCTACCAGTCGCAGCGCCAGCAAGCCGCCGCGCGCGCCGACGGTGAAGTGCCGATCCAGTAAGGAATCCCCCATGAAGCGCACGCCCAGCAGCACTGCAAAGCGCCGTCCGGGGCTGCGCCTCGCCACCCTCCTCGCACTTTGCTCGGCCTCCAGCCTCGCGGGTGCGCAGGCAACCGGGCCCGGAATCCAGTACAAATCCGCCGGCGCCTCGCTGGTCATGCACGACGCGCCTTCCCCCCAGGCCCGCGCGCTCTTTCGCCTGCTCCCCGGCACCCCGGTCGAGGTGGTCGTCACCCAAGGCGCCTGGCTACGGGTGCGCGAACCCGAAGGCGCACTGAACTGGGTCGAGAGCCACGCGCTCAGCGAGCAGCGCACGGTCATCGTCACCGCCGAACGCGCGACCATCCGGCGCCAGCCGCAAACCGACGCTCAGGCGGCCTTCGAGGCGACACGCAACGTCGTGCTGCAACTCGTCGAACCGCCCCAACTGGGCTGGGCGCGGGTGCGCCATGCCGAAGGCCTGGAGGGCTACGTGCGCGCAAATGAGGTCTGGGGCCTGTGAGCCGCTGCCGGATCACGGTGTTCGGTGCGGGCGCCTGGGGCACAGCGCTCGCCCAGGCATTCAGCGCCTCGCACGATGTTCGACTGTGGGCGCGCGACCGCGCCCAACTGGCCAGCATCGCGGAGAACCGCGAGAACCTTCGCTACCTCCCCGGCGTGCGCCTGAATGACGCGCTCGCCATCGACCCCGACTTCGAACACGCTGCCCGCCACGCCGAACTGCACCTGGTGGCCACCCCCCTGGCCGGCTTGCGGAGCACGGTACACACGCTGCGCGCGCTGACGCCCGAAACCCCCCTGCTGTGGGCGTGCAAGGGCTTCGAAGCGGGCAGCGGCCGTCTGCCGCACGAGATCGTTGAAGAGGAACTCGGCGCTACTGCACCCTGCGGAGCCCTCACCGGGCCGAGCTTTGCAGCGGAGGTTGCACGCAGCCTGCCGGCAGCGGTCGCGCTCGCCGCACGTGACGGCGAATTCGCGCGCCACTGGGTCGGCGTGCTGCACCAGCCGCGCCTGCGCATCTACGCCAACACCGACCTTGTCGGCTGCGAGGTCGGCGGTGCGGTCAAGAACGTGATGGCGATCGCCGCCGGCGTTTCGGACGGCATGGGCTTCGGGCTCAACGCACGTGCAGCGCTGATCACGCGCGGCCTGGCAGAGATCACCCGTCTGGCGCGCGCGCTGGGTGCTCGCTCCGAGACCCTGATGGGGCTCGCCGGCATGGGCGACCTGATCCTGACCTGCACCGGCGATCTTTCGCGCAACCGGCGCGTTGGCCTGGCGTTGGCGGAGGGGAAAAGTCTGGGCGACATCCTGCGTGAGCTCGGCCACGTCGCCGAAGGGGTCTCCACCGCGCGCGAGGTGGTACAGCTTGCGCACCGGCACGGCGTGGAGATGCCGATCTGCGAGGCCATCGACGCTTTGCTCCACCACGGCATGAATGCGCGCAGCGCAGTCGAGCGCCTGCTCGCACGCGACCCCCGCGAGGAGTGAGCGAGGCGCTACGGCGCGGCCACGGCTGCTGCGCCAGGAGCAGCCTCATCCGCCCCGGCCGCACCCTCAAAACCACGCTGACGCCAGCCTTCGTACACCACGACCGCCACTGCATTCGACAGGTTGATGCTGCGGTTCGTCGGCCGCATCGGGATACGGATCCGCCGTCCGGCCGGAAATCCATCCAGCACGGTCTGGGGCAGGCCGCGGCTCTCGGGTCCGAAGACCAGCGCGTCTCCGGGCTGGTAAGCCACCCGGTCATGGCGCTCGCTTCCCCGGGTGCTGAGCGCAAACATGCGCCTGCCCGCAAGCGCCGCCAGACAGGCATCCCAGTCCTCGTGCACCGTGACACAGGTGAGATCGTGATAGTCCAGCCCCGCGCGCGCCAGATGCCGATCGGAAAGATCGAAGCCGAGGGGCGCCACCAGATGCAGACGCGAACCCGTATTGGCCGCGAGGCGAATGATGTTGCCGGTATTGGGCGGAATTTCGGGCTGATAGAGGACGATTTCGAACATCTGCGGGACACATGATCATGGATACGCACCCGGCTTCGTAACAGACGCTGGGCGCGGAATGCTGGACGGGAGTCTAACGCCCCGCAGCATCGAGCGCATCGTGCCCCGACCAGAAAAGACCGGCACAGGCGAGGCGCAGGATGCGCCTTTCAGGCGGGCGTCAGCGTGCGGGCGACAACCAGGTTGCCCACCCAGCTCGCCCCTTGGCGCTTGAGACAGCGCGCCAGCTCATCCAGCGTGGCGCCGGTGGTCATCACGTCATCGACCACGATCACGCGCTGCCCCGCCAGGGACGTGCTGCCCCCGAAAGCGCCGCGCGGACTGCGCAGTCGAGCCTCGCGATCGAGCCCCGCCTGCGGCGGGAGGTCGCGCAGTTTGTTCACCACGGCCAGTCCGAGCGGCAAACCACACGCACGCACCACCGGCCGGGCGATCTCAACCGCCTGATTGAAGCCGCGCTCGGCCAGTCGGCGCGGATGCAGCGGCATCGGAACGAGCAGGTCCGCGCCCTCGACAAAGCCCGCACCACGCTCAAGCAGCGCCTGCCCGAAAAACTCGGCCAGCGCCAGGCGACGCTGGTACTTCAGCGCATGCACCATGACATCCACCGGAAAGGCGAACTCGAACACCGCCAACGTTGCATCGAAGGCAGGCGTCTCGCGGGCGCAGGCACCACACACCCCCCCGTTCAGTCCGGGTAGGCCGCAGCACGGACAAGCTGAATCAGGCCGGCGCGGCAGACCCGCATTGCACGCGGCGCACAGGGCCATGCCCTCGGTGCGCACCCCGCACAGGAAGCAGTCCTGAGGCGCGAGCAGATCGACGACCTGCAGCCAGAGCGCGCGCAGCGCGTGCGTTGAATTTGACAAGGTTTCCGTCCTTGGAAGAACATGCGGGCCTCCATAATTACAGCCTGACGGGCCAGAAATGACAACGCATTCCGCCATCCTCCAGCGCATCGATGAACCCCGCCGGGCCGAGCCGGCCGAACGCAACCGCTGGGCCGTCGCCGAGGTCGAGGCGCTCTTCGACCTGCCCTTCTTCGATCTGGTGTTCCGCGCCCAGCAGGTCCACCGTGCGCATTTCGACGCCAGCGCGATCCAGCGCTCGACCCTGCTCTCGATCAAGACCGGCGGCTGTTCGGAAGACTGCGGTTACTGCTCCCAGTCCAAGCGCCACCACACGGGCCTCGAGTCCGAGCAGCTGATGCCGATCGACGAGGTGCTCGACAAGGCACGCGCGGCGAAGGCCCGCGGCGCAACGCGCTTCTGCATGGGTGCAGCCTGGCGTGGCCCGAAGGACCGGGATCTGGAGCCGGTGGTGGAGATGGTGCGCGAAGTCAAGGCACTCGGCCTGCAGACCTGCGTGACCCTGGGCATGCTGAGGGATGGCCAGGCCGAGCAGCTCGCCCAGGCCGGGCTCGACTACTACAACCACAACATCGACACCGCGCCCGAGTTCTATGGCCGCGTGATCACCACGCACACCATGCAGGACCGCCTGGACACGCTCGAGCGCGTACGTTCGGCCGGCATCAATGTTTGCAGCGGCGGCATCATCGGCATGGGCGAATCGCGGCTCCAGCGAGCCGCACTGATCGCCCAGCTCGCCAACCTGCCCAAGCCCCCGGAGTCCGTGCCCATCAACAACCTGGTGGCGATTCCGGGAACCCCCCTCGCCGAGGCCGAAGCCCTCGACCCCTTCGAGTTCGTCCGCACCATCGCCGCTGCCCGCATCACGATGCCGGCAAGCTTCGTCCGTCTTTCGGCCGGCCGGCAGGAGATGAGCGACGAACTTCAGGCGCTGTGCTTCATGGCCGGTGCAAACTCCATGTTCTACGGCGAGCGCCTGCTCACCACCGACAACCCCGACGCCGACCGCGACGACCGCCTGTTCGAACGACTGGGCCTGCGCGCGATTTGAGCGACCAGCCCATGCCCACCTCCAGCGCCGACTCGAGCAGCGCGTTCGCGCTGGACCATCACCTGCTGCGGCGCCGCTTCGAGCGCGCCGCCGCCAGCAGCGACGACTCCGGCCCCCTGATGCGCGAAGTGGCACGGCGCATGGACGAGCGCCTGGACTACATCCGCGTCGAGCCTCGCCGCGTCCTGGACCTGGGCTGCGGCACCGGCGCAGACCTGCCGCGCCTTGCGGAGCGCTTCCCCGACGCGCTGCTGCTCGCAGCCGACTTCGCGCCCGCCATGCTCGATCGCGCGGGCGCCCGTGTGCGACCGACGGCCGGACGCGGCGGACTGCTGCGACGCCTGCTCGGCCCCCCTCCAGCCCTGCCGCACCTGCTTGCGGACGCCCGCAAGCTCCCGATTGCCCGCGCCAGCCTCGGTCTGGTGTGGTCCAACCTCATGCTTCCCGCGCTCGACGATCCTTCTCCGGTATTCCGCGAAGTACATCGCACGCTGGAGGTGGGCGGCCTGTTCATGTTCACCACCTTCGGCCCGGACACGCTACGCGAGCTGCGGGCAGCGTTGCCCGCACGAAGGGGCGATCGCGTGCACCGCTTCATCGACATGCATGACCTGGGCGACGCGCTGATCGAGGCCGGGTTTTCCGACCCGGTGATGGACATGGAGATCCTGACCCTGACCTACGCCGACCTCGACGGCCTGATGGCCGATCTACGCGCCAGCGGAGGCGCCAACGCGGCCGATGGACGTCCACGCGGCCTGTCCGGGCGCAGGGAATGGGCCGAGGCACGCGCCAGCTACGAACGCCTGCGCCACGACGGCCGCCTGCCTGCCACCTTCGAGATCATCCAGGGCCACGCCTGGAAGGCCCCCCCGAGGACGACCGAGGACGGGCGCAGCGTCGTGCGCTTCGAACCCCGCCGCACGGCTCGCTGACATTACCGCCCCTGCACCAAGGACGAAGATGCCCACCCAACCCGTCTGGCTGTTCGACCTCGACAATACGCTGCACAACGCCAGCCCGCACATCTTCCCGCACATCAACCGCAGCATGACGCGCTACCTGGAGCAGCACCTGGGTCTGGCGCCCGACGATGCCAACGCGCTGCGCAACCAGTACTGGCACCGCTACGGCGCCACCATGCTCGGACTGATGCGGCACCATGGCACCGACCCCGATCACTTCCTGGTCGAGACGCACCGCTTCGACCGCCTGCACGAGATGATGGTGTTCGAGCGTGCGCTGCGCGGCATGCTCCGCCATCTGCCCGGGCGCAAGATCGTGTTCTCGAACGCGCCGCGCCACTATGCCGAGGCCGTGTTGCGCATCATGGGCATTCACCGCCTGTTCGAGGACGTGATCGGCATCGAGGACCTGGGCTACCAACCCAAGCCCGGCATCCGCGCCTACCGGACCCTGCTGCACCGCCAGCGCCTGCGTGGAACACAGTGCATCATGCTGGAGGATTCCGTGGTCAACCTGCGCACCGCCAAGCGCCTGGGCATGCGCACCGTACTGGTGGGTGGAGGACTGCGCACGCCGTCCTACGTCGACCTGCGCATTCCGAACATCCTCTCGCTGCAGCGTCAGCTTGGGCGGCTGCTCGGCTGACGGGCCGCCATCAGGCGGGCGCCATCGCCGTAGCCCGATGGCACCGGCTGGTCGATCGGCACGAAATCGTGCCGCTGCCAGAAGGCGACGGCGTCTTCCAGCGCGACCAGTACCATGCGCCGCAGGCCCGCACGCGCACACCAGTCGCGCACGCGATCGAGCAGGGCGGCTGCCACGCCCGCGCCACGGGCCTCAGGAGACACCGCCAGATCATGCAGGAAGGCGAGCCGCTCCCCTTCGGGCAAGCGCGGGAGTTCGGCATGCAGCGCGGGCGGCGCGATGCCTGCCCACGGGTGCGCGAGCACATAGCCGACGCCGCGCCCGTCCAGCTCGGCAATCCAACACGCCTCAGGCGCAAGGGCAAGCTTGCGCGCCAGCACGGAAGCAGACTCCTGATAGGCGTCGCCATACGCAGCCCGCTGCACGGCGAGTACCGCATCCAGGTCGGCGGCGGTCAGCGCGCGCGTGCTGGCGGTGCCGCGACTGAGGTCGTGGCCCGACGAGCCGACCTCAGTCGCCATCCTTGAGCCAGCGTGCGGCATCGAGCGCATAGTAGGTCAGGATGCCATCGGCGCCGGCACGCTTGAACGAGAGCAGCGCTTCCATCGCGCAGGCACGCTCGTCAAGCCAGCCATTGGCTGCAGCCGCCTTGAGCATGGCGTATTCGCCGCTCACCTGATAGACGTAGGTCGGCACCTCTAGCTCGCGCTTCACTCGCCGCACGATGTCCAGATACGGCATGCCCGGCTTGACCATGAACATGTCCGCGCCCTCGGCGATGTCGAGCGCGACTTCACGGATCGCCTCGTCGCTGTTGGCCGGGTCCATCTGATAGGTGTGCTTGTTGCCCTTGCCCAGGTTCCCGGCCGAACCGACGGCATCGCGGAAGGGGCCGTAGAAACTGGAAGCGTACTTGGCGGAGTAGGCCAGGATGCGTGTATGAATGTGCCCGCCCGCGTCGAGTTCGGCACGGATGCGGCCGATGCGGCCATCCATCATGTCCGAGGGGGCAACCACGTCGGCGCCAGCCTGCGCGTGGCACAACGCCTGCTTGGCGAGCGCCTCGAGCGTCTCGTCGTTCATCACGTAGCCACGCGGATCGGCCGGATCGATGAGGCCGTCCTGTCCATGGCTGGTGTAGGGATCGAGCGCGACATCGGTGATCACGCCAAGCTCAGGGAAGCGCGCCTTGAGCGCCTGCACGGTCCGCGGCACCAGGCCCTCGGGGTTCCAGGCCTCCTCGGCACCGTCGGTCTTGCCGGCAGCGTCGATCACCGGGAACAGCGCCAGCGCCGGCACGCCGAGCGCAAGCGCCTGCTCGGCCACGCGCAGGAGATTGTCGATCGAAACGCGCTCAACGCCCGGCATGGAAGGCACACCCTCGGTGCGTGCGCTGCCATCGAGCACGAACACCGGGTAGATCAGGTCATTGCTCGTAAGCACGTTCTCACGCATCAGACGGCGCGAAAACTCGTCGCGGCGCATGCGGCGCATGCGGGTGGAGGGAAACGCTCCAGTGGGTCGCATCGTGTTCTCTCTCAAATCATGGGTCGGGTCCGGTCCGACCGCAGCCCCGCCGTGCGGCGACGCAAGGGCGCCCGGGAACCGGGTGCGAAGACCGCGAATGCAAAAAACACGGAACTTCGCGCAAGAGTCTCCATCTTAGCAAGCAGATGGTGTCCGGCGCCGCGCGCCGGCCATCTCCCGCTTCACCTCCCTGAGCGGGTGCCTCACGCCCGGTGAGGCATTTTTGGCCCCCGACTATGTCCCCTGGTCGGGGGCTTTTGTTTGTTCCAGGCCCTCGGCCGGCACGCAGGCGTCACCCGCATCGGCCTCGCCCCCGGAGTCGTCGGGCGCTGGCTGCAGGTCGCCCAGGAGCCACCCGCCGATCACCTTCTCGGCCTCTTCCACGCCGCTCTTCTTCAGGCTGGAAAACAGCTGCACCGTAACCTGCGGGCCCAGCGGCGCGAGCGCGCGGCGTACCTCCTGCAGGACCGCCGCAGCCGCTCCGCGCGAGAGCTTGTCACTTTTGGTGAGCAGAACATGAATGGGACGCCGGGACACCGCGAACCAATCGATCATCTGCCGGTCGAGCGGGGTGAGCGGATGGCGCGAATCCATGATCAGCACCAATCCGATCAGGCTCTCACGCTTCTTCAGGTAGGTTTCGATCAGGCCTGCCCATTCGCGGCGAACCTTCTCGGGCACCGCCGCGTAGCCGTAGCCGGGCAGGTCAACAAGCAGCGCGCCGCTGTTGAGCCGGAAGAAGTTGAGAAGCTGGGTGCGCCCCGGCGTCTTGGAGACGAAGGCAAGTCGCACATGACCAGCGAGCGTGTTGATCGCGCTCGACTTGCCGGCGTTCGAGCGCCCCGCGAAGGCGATTTCCGGGCCGGACGGTGGCGGCAAGCCGGAGGGCTTGGCGATCGATATCTCGAATTGTGCGTTGCGGAACAAAGGCATCTAGGAAGGGGCGAAAAGGCGGTTGGCTATGGAAGAAAGCCTCCATCGCATCGCGCAATCAGGCTTTCCTGTATTAGAATACCGCGTTTGAAACATTCACTCACGGCTTTCCGAGGACATCATGATCAAGCGTTCCCTGCTGCTCTCGTCGCTGCTGCTGCTTGCCGGCAGCCTTCAGGCCCAGGACCAGGCTCCGGACCTCGCCAAGGCAAAACAGACCGCCGAGACCGTCTGTGCTGCCTGCCACAACATCGATGGCAACAGCGCACTTCCGGCAAACCCGAAGATCGCCGGCCAGCACGAAGACTACCTCTTCAAGCAGTTGCGCGAATTCAAGAGCTGGAACGGCAACCCGCCGGTGCGTGAGAACGCGATCATGGGCGCGATGGTGGCCGGCCTGGAAGAAGCTGACATGCGCGGCCTCGCCCAGTACTTCGCCGGCTTCGAACTGCAGCCGGAAGCGGCACAGAACCTCGAGACGATCGAGCTCGGGCAGCACATCTGGCGCGCCGGCATCCCCGAGAAGGGCGTCCCCGCCTGTGCCGCCTGTCACGGCCCCGCCGGTTCCGGCATGCCGGCGCAGTATCCGCGCCTGTCGGGTCAGTTCGCCGAGTATCTCGACGCGCAGATGAAGGCCTTCCGCGACAACGTGCGCGCAAACGACCCGAACAACATGATGCGTGCAATCGCGATCAAGATGACCGATCCCGAGATCAAGGCCGTCTCCGACTACGCTGCCGGCCTGCGCTGAGCTTCAGCGCACCCGCAACACCCGGGGGCGGCACCCGCCGCCCCCGCCCTGCCGGTCCGGTGAGGCGGCAGCCCGCCTCGAACGCCGCGTTCGCGCGTCGCCCCAGCCGCCGCTCACCCGACCCTTCTCACCGAGGTCCGGATGCAACGCGGCACCGCGCGCGCCCTCTTCGAGCTCCTGAGCTCGATGCGATTCGCCATCGCCCTGCTGACGATCCTGTCGATCGCCTCGGTGATCGGCACGGTCGTCAAACAGAACGACCCCCTGAACGCCTATCTCAACCAGTTTGGTCCGTTCTGGTTTCCCGTATTCGAAAAGCTCGGACTGTATTCGGTCTATAACGCCGGCTGGTTCATCGTCATCCTGGCCTTCCTGGTGCTGTCGACCTCGCTGTGCATCGTGCGCCAGACCGCGCCCATGCTGCGCGAGATACGCAGCTTCCGCGAACATGCGCGCGAAGCCTCGTTGCGCCAGTTCGCCCACCGCGCCAGCCTGAGTGCAACGCTGGACTTGCCCGAGGCGCAGACACGTATCGAGGAATACCTGCGCCAGCACCGCTTCAACAGCCGCAGCAACGCGCGCAGCGACGGTGCGCTGATCGCAGCGAAGCAAGGCAGCATCGGCCGCGTCGGCTACTTCTTCGCCCATGGCGCGATCGTACTGATCTGCGTCGGCGGCCTGCTCGACGGCGACCTCCCCCTGCGCGTTACGACCTGGCTGGGCGACAAGCAGCCCACCGCAGCCAACCAGCTGATCGCGGACATCCCCGAATCCGCACGCCTCGGCCTCGACAACCCCAGCTTCCGAGGCGACGTCTACATCCCCGAGGGGCGCACCACCACCTTCGCCGTGCTGCGCGCCGGCGACGGGATCCTGCTGCAGGAACTGCCCTTCAACATCACACTCGAGCGCTTCCACATCGACCATTACGAGAACGGCATGCCAAAGCGCTTCGCCAGCGACATCGTTGTGGCCAACCGCATGAGCGGCGAATCCACCGCACACACGATCGAGGTGAACAAGCCGCTCACACTGCAGGGCATTACCCTCTATCAGTCGAGCTTCGAGGACGGCGGCTCCCGGCTCCGGCTCGTGGCCAGGAGCCTGCTGCCGGGGCGTGCCGGCGTGCTGACGGAACTCGAGGGCGCGGTCGGCGAGAACCTCCCGTTCCACGACGAAGCGTTCCGCTACACCCTGGAATTCATCGACTTCAAGGCCTTCAACGTCGAGGATCTCGCGACCGGTGAAGGTGCGGACGTGCAGTCGGCCAAGGGCTTGGCCAGGCTCGAGCAGCACCTCGGTAGTGGGGCCCGGACCGTCAGCCCGCGCGACATGCGTAACGTCGGCCCGAGTTTCACCTACCGGCTGCGCGACGAAGCCGGGCAGGCGCGGGAGTTCCACAACTACATGCTGCCGATCGAGCAGGACGGGCGCTGGTTCCTGTATACCGGCCTGCGCGACAGCCAGGCCGACAGCTTCCGTTACATGCGCATCCCGCTCGACGAGGCCGGCAGCGTCGACACCTGGTTCGCGGTACGCAACCTGCTGCTCGACCCGACCCAGCGCGCGCAGCTGGCGCAGCGCTTCGCCGCCCGCACCTTTGCCGGCGGACAGAACGCCGAAGCCATGCGCGCGCCGCTCGCGCAAAGCGCGGTCCAGACGCTGGAGCTTTTCGCCGAGCGCGGCTACGAGACCCTGGGCGCCTTCATCGAACGCACCGTCCCCGAGGCCGAGCGTGGCCAGGCCGCCGATGTGCTGGTGCGCGTACTGCAGGGCGCAGCGTGGGAGGCCTGGATGCAGGTCCGCGCGGACGCTGGCCTGGACGCCGCGGAAGTGAGCCCCGCGCGCGCCACTTACGTCAACGACAGCATCGCTGCGATCTCGGACAGCCTGTTCTACGGCTCGCCGGCCTACCTCCAGCTGGACAGCTTCGAGGAGCGGCTCGCGACCGTGCTGCAGGCAACGCGCTCCCCCGGTCAGCCGCTGGTCTATATTGGTTCGCTGCTACTCGTGCTGGGCGTGTTCGCCATGCTCTACATCCGCGAACGCCGCTTCTTCGTACTGGTGAAGGCGAACGAAATCCTCGTCGCCATGTCCTCCAATCGCAAGGCACTGGACGTCGACGAAACCTTCCAGCGCCACGTGGAAGGCCTCGCTGCCGCCCTGCGCGCGGCTCCGCCCGCCCCCGTTCCCGAATCGGTCAAAGGTGCATGATGGATATCGCACGTCCCTCCCCCGCAGCCCCCTCTCACCCCGCCGCTGCCGCTTCTGTGCCACCAGCGCAGCGCGCGCCAAAACACTGGCTGCGCCAACTTGATCTCTTCGACTGGCTATACGCACTGGCGCTGGTGGCCGGAGCGGTCATCGCACTGGTCCATTACCAGCACGCGATGGACGTCTACGACGACATCGTGCTGATCCTGCATGTACCGGTGCTGGCCGCGATCGGCTGGTACTGGAAGCCCTTCCGCAGCTTCCTCGCCGCCGTGGCGGTGCTGTCGCTGGCGAGCATTGCGCTCTATCAGGGCGATCTGGCGCGCGCCGAGCAGACCTTCTTCCTCAAGTACCTGATCTCCAGCCAGACCGCGATCATGTGGATGAGCGCGCTCATCTTCATCGCCACGGGTGCCTACTGGATCGGTCTGCTCGCGCGCTCGGACTTCGGTGAGCGCACTGGCTCCACGCTGACCTGGATCGCCGCAGTCATGGGCACCGTGGGTCTGTTTGTGCGCTGGTACGAGTCCTACCTGCTCGGACCCGAGATCGGCCATATTCCGATCAGCAACCTGTACGAAGTGTTCGTCCTCTTCACGCTGATGACCGCCCTGCTCTACCTCTACTATGAGGGCCGCTATGCAACGCGGCGCATGGGCGCCTTCGTGATGATCGTCCTCTCCGCCGCGGTTGCGTTCCTGCTCTGGTACACCTTCACCCGAGAGGCGCACGAGATCCAGCCGCTGATCCCCGCATTGCAGTCGTACTGGATGAAGGTGCACGTGCCGACCAACTTCATCGGTTACGGCGCGTTCGCGGTCGCGGCGATGGTCGGCACGGCCTACCTGCTCGCCGAGCGCGGCCTCCTCGCCAGCCGGCTGCCGGCACTGCGCGTGCTCGAGGACGTGATGTACAAGGCGATCGCGATCGGCTTCGCATTCTTCACCATCGCCACCATCCTGGGCGCGCTCTGGGCCGCCGAAGCCTGGGGCACCTACTGGCAGTGGGACCCGAAGGAAACCTGGGCGTTGATCGTATGGCTGAACTACGCGACCTGGCTACACATGCGCCTGACCAAGGGCCTGCGTGGCGCGGTGCTGGCCTGGTGGGCGGTCGTGGGTCTGTTCGTGACCACCTTCGCCTTCGTCGGCGTCAACATGTTCCTCACCGGCCTGCACTCCTACGGCGCGCTGTAATCGCGCGAACAGGGACCCACCGAGATGCGGAGCAAGCCCCCCCTACCCGGAATCCGAAGCATGACTTCAGCCCCCGCAGGCAGCTACCCGAGCCGCAATTTCCTCAGCGTCGAGGACGCCCGGCGCACCATCCTGGCAGCGCTGACCCCGGTCGGCGGGCGCGAGCGGGTGACCGTGCGCGCCGCGCTCGGGCGCGTGCTGGCCGAGGACGTGATCGCGCCCTACAACGTCCCTGCACACGACAATTCCGCCATGGACGGTTACGCGGTGCGCGCGACCGACCTCGCTGCGGGGGCGGAGACCCTGCTCGACGTGGTCGGTACCGCCTATGCCGGACGGCCCTTTTCGGGCATCGTAGGCCACCGCCAGGCGGTGCGCATCATGACCGGCGCAAGCATCCCGCAAGGCGCGGACACGATCGTCATGCAGGAAGTGGCGCGTCGCGAGCATGACAAGGTCTGCATTCCAGCCGGCCAGAAACCCGGACAGAACCTGCGCCGCGCGGGTGAAGACCTCGCCGAGGGCGGCGTGGCCGTTGCCGCAGGCAAGCGCTGCGGCCCGGCGGAGCTCGGCCTGATCGCATCGCTCGGCATCGCGGAGGTCTGCGTGCACCGACGTCTGCGCGTCGCGATCCTGTCGACCGGAGACGAGATCGCTTCCATCGGCCAGGCGCTCGGCCCCGGTCAGGTCTATGACAGCAACCGCTACACGCTCCATGGCACGCTCTCGCGGCTCGGTTGCGACCTGCTCGATCTCGGCGTCGTACCCGACCGGCCCGAGGCGCTCGAGGCCGCCTTCCGCGAAGCCTCGCAGGCAGCGGACGTCGTGATCACGAGCGGTGGCGTCTCAGTCGGCGAGGCAGATTTCATCCGCGAGATGATGACCCGCCTGGGCGAGGTCGCGTTCTGGAAGCTGGCCATCAAGCCGGGGCGCCCCATGGCCTTCGGGCGCATCGGCAACGCGGTGCTGTTCGGCCTGCCGGGCAATCCGGTCGCGGTGATGGTGACGTTCTACCAGTTCGTGCAGGATGCCCTGCTCAAGCTCATGGGGGTGAATCCGCTCCCACCCGCCGAGCGTTTCCCGGTACATGCAGCCTTCGCGTTGCGTAAGCAGCCCGGGCGGGTGGAGTATCTCCGTGCCTGCCTGAACCGCGACAGCGACGGGCTCTCGGCAACCCTCGCCGGTGCGCAGGGCTCGGGGATCCTGCGCTCGATGTCCGAAGCAGACTGCTTCGTGGTCCTTCCCGAAGACTGCACGAACGTGCAGCCGGGAGATACCGTTCTCGTTCAACCCTTCCACGGTCTTGTCTGACCCTTCAGACCACGCGCCGCACACAACACCAGCACATCATGACCCAGGACGAACTCAAGAAAGCCGCCGCGCTCGCCGCACTCGACTACATCGTGGAGGGTAGCATCGTCGGCGTGGGTACCGGCTCCACGGTGAATCACTTCATCGACGGCCTTGCCGGGATGCGCGAGCGCATCCGTGGCGCGGTGTCCAGCTCCGAAGCGAGCTCGAAACGCCTCGCCGCCCATGGTATCGAGGTGTTCGATCTCAACGGCATCGAACACCTGCCGGTCTATGTGGACGGCGCCGACGAGATCGATGGCGGTTTCGCGATGATCAAGGGCGGAGGTGGCGCGCTCACGCGCGAGAAAATCGTCGCGGCCGTATCCGGGCGCTTCGTGTGCATCTGCGACGCCAGCAAGCGGGTCGACGTGCTCGGCCGCTTTCCGCTGCCGGTCGAGGTGATCCCGATGGCGTGCAGCCACGTGGCGCGCGAGCTGCGCAAGCTGGGCGGCGACCCCAAGGTACGCGCGGACTTCGTCACCGACAACGGCAACCTGATCCTGGACGTGCATGGCCTGTCGATCACGGATCCGGTCGCGACGGAAACCCGCATCAACCAGATCGTGGGCGTGGTCACCAACGGCCTCTTCGCCGAGCGCGGCGCGGACGTGCTGGTGCTGGCAGGCTCCGCGGGCGTGGAACGCCTGCAGCGTTGAGCACCGGATTCACAACCGTGGTTTCAGCCTCGTTGCGCGCAACAAAAGCTTAACAATGCCCTGCTAGCCTGCTGGCTTCCCGAACAGGCCGATTACAGAAATGACCGAACACACCTACAAGCAGTTCGACGTCGAACTCGAGGAAATCCGCCGCGGCGTGCTGCAGATGGGCGGCATGGTCGAACAACAGACCCGGAATGCCCTCCTGGGCCTGCGTACCGGCGACCTGGTGCTGCTCGAGAAGGTCATCGACGGCGACAAGGCGATCAACCTCGAGCAGATCCGTCTCGACGACGAGTGCAACCACATCATTGTCCGCCGCCAGCCCGCCGCAAGCGATCTGCGCCTGGTCATGACCGCCATCAAGAGCGTGTCGGATCTCGAGCGCATCGGCGACGAGGCGAAAAAGATCGCCAAGGCGGCACGGCGGCTGCACACCGCCGAGAGCAGTTTCACCCCGCGCGTCGGACTCGAGCAGTGCGCCACCATGGCGCTCGAGATGCTGCAACTGGCGCTGGACGCCCTCGCACGCGCCAACACGAGCAGCGTGGACACGATCAAGCGCAAGGACGCCGACGTCGATGCCGGCTTCAAGAGCATCATGCGCCAGCTCATCACCTACATGATGGAAGATCCGCGCACGATCACGAACAGCCTCGAAATGCTTTTCATCGCCAAGTCGATCGAGCGCATCGGCGATCACGCCCTGAACATCGCCGAGCACGTGGTCTACCTCGCCCGCGGCGAGGATGTCCGCTTCGAGAAGGCGCAGGCGCAGCTCGGCGAAAAGCCCTGAGCGCCCGCTTCACCTGCCGAAAAAGCGAAGGGGGAGGCGCCGCGAGGCCCTCCCCCTTTTCGTCTGTCCAAGTCCGCCGCGCGCACCAGAGCTGCGTGCAAGCTCAGGGCTGCGGGGGCACGTAGCCGGCAATCTGGTCTGCACCGCCTTCGAAGAAGTGCTTTTCCATCTGCTCGGCCAGATACTTGCGCGCACGCGCATCCATCAGGTTGAGCCGGTTCTCGTTGATCAGCATGGTCTGGTACTTGACCCACTGCTGCCAGGCTTCCTGCGAAACGCTCTCGTAGATGCGCTTGCCAAGTTCGCCGGGCACCGGCGGCCGCTCCAGACCTTCGGCCTCGCGCCCCAGTTTGATGCAGTTCACCATGCGTGCCATGTTTCGATCCTTTCTGCTTGCGGGTTCATAGAAGCGTGAAGGCCGCATTCTAGCCCATTCACCGCGGCCACCTCATCCCGGCCACCTCATCCCTGCCCGCTTGATCCGCCGCACCGGCGTTCGCACATCCGGCGGAGCGCGTCCGGTCAAAGGCTCTTCACGAACACCTTGGAGCGGCGCTGGTAGTTATAGAGCTCGCGCTTCTGGCGCGGCAGGGCCTCCGGGCCGATCTCGCTGAAGCCGCGCTCGCGGAACCAGTGTGAAGTACGCGTGGTGAGCACGAACAGGCGCTCCAGGCGCTGCATGCGCGCGCGGCGCTCGATGCGCTTCAGCAACTGGTCGCCCAGGCCGGCGCGCCGGTACTCGGGCGTGACCGCAAGGCAGGCCAGCTCAGCCGCGTTTTCCTCACTGAAGGGATACAGCGCCGCGCAGCCGACAAGCACGCCATCGTGCTCGACCAGAGTGAAGCGGTCGATCTCCTGCTCGAGCAGTTCGCGCCCGCGCCGCACCAGCGTGCCATCGGCCTCCATCGGCGAGATCAGCGCCACCAGCGCGGCAACGTCGTCCACGGTCGCCTCGCGCACGCGGAACAGCGGGTCTCGAGACACCACCGTACCGACGCCCGCGTGGGTGAAGAATTCGAGCAGCAGGCCGCCATCGAGATCGTGGTCGATCAGGTGGCAACGCGCCACGCCCTTGCGCACCGCACGGATCGCGCAGGGCAGGAACAGGTGCATGTCCTCCGTGAGCCCTTCGCCCGCCTCGAATGCACGCTCGGCCTCGTCCGCCGTCACCGACTCGATCAACGCGCCCTGCGCATCGAGCAGTCCCGGCGCATCGCACAGGTAAATAAGCTTTTCGGCCTTGAGCGCGATCGCCACCGCCTCGGCCACCTCTTCCATGGCGAGGTTGAAGATCTCCCCCGCGGGCGACACACCCAGTGGCGTGATCAGCACGACGTTCTGCTGATCCAGGTCGGCGTTGATCTCCTCGGCGATGATCTTGCGCACGGCGCCGGTGTATTGGTAATCCACGCCGTCGACCACCCCCACCGGGCGCGCGGTGATGAAGTTGCCGCCGGTGACACGGATGTAGCTGCCGGCCATCGGGGTATTCGGCAGGCCTTGCGAAAGCAGCGCCTCGACCTCGAGCCGGGTCACCGCCATGGCCGACTTGACGCACTCCAGCGCCTCCGGATCGGTGACGCGCAGGCCGTGGTGGAAGCGGGGCTCGAGCCCCCTGCGCGCGAGCTCAACATCGATCTGCGGACGCGCGCCATGCACCAGTACCAGGCGGATGCCGAGCGCGGCGAGCAGGTTGCAGTCGTATGCGAGGCTCTGCGCCCGGGCGCCGGCCGCGACCTCACCGCCAAAGCCGACGACGAAGGTGCGGCCGCGGAAAGCATGGATATAGGGCGCGGCCCCGCGCACCCAGGCGACGAACTGTGCGGTAGCGTCATCGACCACCGGCACCGGCGCAGGCACGGGCGCGGAGGACGCTGGCATGTCGAGGCCCGGCGCGGAGTTCGTCGAAGGCGTTGTACTGGCGGACTTGCTCACACGGTCACCACGAGGAAAGCGGCCGGCGGGACTTCG
The DNA here is from genome assembly GCF_051280715.1 of Thauera sp. AutoDN2. Taxonomy (NCBI): domain Bacteria; kingdom Pseudomonadati; phylum Pseudomonadota; class Betaproteobacteria; order Rhodocyclales; family Zoogloeaceae; genus Thauera; species Thauera sp. AutoDN2. The sequence continues at coordinate 70,977 of NZ_JBNCAR010000002.1, forward strand.
CCGGCACATACGGAATCGGATGTGCGGATTCTAGCCCGAACGCGGCCGGGCGATCAGCCGAGCTCCGCCTCGAGCCGCTCGCACAGGGTGCGCAGCACCTTGATGCGGGCATGGTGCTTGTCGTCTGCCTCGACCAGCGTCCAGGGCACGCGCTCGGTGCTGGTACGATCGACCATATCGCACACGGCACGACGGTAATCGTCCCACTTCTCGCGGTTACGCCAGTCCTCGGCGGTGATCTTGAAGCGCTTGTGCGGTTCGGCCTCGCGCGCCTTGAAACGCTCGAGCTGCTCATCCTTGGTGATCGCCATCCAAAACTTGACCACGATTGCTCCGGCATCGGCCAGCTGCTCCTCGAAGTCGTTGATCTCGGAGTAGGCACGCATCCAGTCAGCCTCCGAGCAAAACCCCTCCACACGCTCCACCAGCACCCGGCCATACCAGGAGCGGTCGAAGATCACCACCTTGCCGCGCGGCGGGAGATGTCGCCAGAAACGCCACAGGTATGGCTGGACGCGCTCTTCCTCGGTGGGCGCGCCAATCGGCACGATGCGGTACTGGCGCGCATCGAGCGCCCCCACCACGCGACGGATCGCACCGCCCTTGCCCGCTGCATCCATGCCCTCGAACACCAGCACCAGGTTGCGCTGGCGAAAGACCTCCGAGCGCGTGAGCAAGGCCAGGCGCCCCTGCAGGGGTTCGAGCAGCTCGTCGTACTCCTTGCGCTTCATGCGCGGGTGCTCGAGGCTGTCGACCACGTTCAGGCCATCGATGCACGGCGGCAGCGGCGCAGCGGACAGGCGCGGCATCCAGTGCTGCGAGGCCGCATCAAGACGCCTGCGCAGCGCGGCCAGCAGCGTGCGTGCCACGAACAGCGTGCGAAAGCGCGGATCGGAACCGTCGACGATCAGCCACGGCGCCTCGCCGGTGCTGGTCGTGCGCAGGGCGTGACCTGCCACTTCGCGGTAGCGATCATAGAGCTCGAAGTACTTCCAGTCGCGCTCGGTCACACGCCAGCGCGTGCGCTCGTCCTTCTCCAGGTCCTTCAGGCGCTTCTTCTGCGCCGAGCGGGAGAGGTGGAACCAGAACTTGATCAGCAGCACGCCCTCGTGCGCGAGCATGGCCTCGAAGCGACGGATCTCGTCCAGGCGCTGATCCAGTTCGGCCTTGCCACTGCGCTTCTCCACACGGTCGCGGATCGGCTGCGTGTACCAGTTGCTGAACATCACGCCGATCCTGCCACGCGGCGGCAGCGCGCGCCAGAAGCGCCACATGAAGGGGCGATCGGACTCTTCTGCGGTGGGCGTATCAAAGGCCCAGGTCTCGATGTGACGCGGATCCATCCACTCGTTGAGCAGATTGATCGTCTCGCCCTTGCCGGCCTTGTCGACACCGTTGATGAGCACGACCACCGCGAACTGCTTGAGATCGAGCAGATCGAACTGCGCATCGAGCAGCTCGGCACGCAGCCCGGGGACGGCGGCATCGAAGGTTTCCGGGTCGGTGTGGTGGCCGAGTTCGGCGGATTCGAACATCAGCTTCTCCCTTTTCGTAGTGCTGCAGTGGTGCCGCAGTGGCGGCTCAGAAGTCGCCCCAGCGCACCTGCATCGCAGCGATCGCCGCCAGGCCGGCCGTTTCGGTGCGCAGGATGCGCGGCCCCAGCCGCACGCGCCGGCAGCCGGCCGCATCGAAGGCCGCCAGTTCCGCTTCGCTCCAGCCCCCCTCCGGCCCAACCAGCAGACGTACGCATCCGGCAGGCGCCGGCTCGTCGGCGAAGCCAGCCGCACCGCCCGGCGCAAGCACGTAGTTCAGCCCACCGCGGTGGCCTGCCAGCCAGGCCGGCAGGCCCAGCACCGGCAACACCACCGGCACGCGGTTGCGCCCGCATTGCTCGCATGCGGCCACTGCAACCTGCTGCCAATGGGCGGCGCGCTTCTCCGCACGCTCGCCAGCAAGCCTGAGCACCGAGCGCTCGGCCTGCACCGGCTGAACCGCGCTCACGCCCAGCTCGACCGCCTTCTGCACCACCCAGTCCATCTTGTCGCCGGACGCGAGCGCCTGCACCAGCACCACCTCCAGAGGCGACTCGCGCTCGGTATCTCGCCGCGCACCGAGCCGCGCCGAAACCCGCCTTCCGTGGATCGCGAGCGTCGCATCGACCTCGCCGCCGTGGCCGTCGAACAGCACCACGGCCTCGCCATCGCGCAGGCGCAGCACCCTCGCCGCATGATGGGCGAGCGCCTCGGGCAACTCGAACTCACCCGCCTCGGGCAGGCGACCAGGAAAGTGGAAGCGTGAAATCATCGTAAGATTATAGGCCTCAGCACAGGCCGCCCGAGCGGCCAGGAGGCCCCGATGCCTACAGCAGCCCAGCGCTTGGCGCGCGCACGCGCCCTGGAATCCATGGTTCGCGACATCGCGCGCGACGAGATCCTTCCCCGTTATCTCAAGTCGGCGCGCAATCGCAAGGCCGACGGCTCGCTCTTCACCGAAGCCGACTTCGCCTCACAGCGTCGCTTCACCGAGGCACTGCCGCAGTTCCTCCCGGGCGCCGTGCTGGGTGAGGAGATGAGCGCCGCCGAGCAGGCAACCGTGTGGAACGAGGGTGCGCGCGGGATGTGGTGCATCGACCCGATCGACGGCACCACCAACTTCGCCAACGGTATCCCGCTGTTCGCGGTATCGATCGCCTATCTGATCCACCACGAGCCGGTGATCGGCGTGGTCTACAACCCGATCACCGACGAGTCCTTCTATGCCGCGCGCGGCGCGGGGGCCTATCTCAACGGCACCGAACTGCCCCTGCGCGCCGGCGCAACCAGCCTGTGCGACGCCGTGGCGGGGGTGGACTTCAAGCGCATCAGCCATCACCTCGGCGACGAACTGGCGGTGCGGCCGCCCTATTACTCGCAGCGAAACTTCGGTTCGAGCGCGCTCGAATGGTGCTTCGTCGCCGCCGGCCGGCTCGACGTGTATGTGCATGGCGGGCAGATGCTGTGGGACTACGCTGCCGGACGCCTGATCCTGGCCGAGGCGGGCGGCATTGCCGAGGCACTGGACGGCGGCGCGCTGATGTCCGGCCCCGCGATCAAGCGCGGCGTGATCGCCGCCGCCTCGCCCGCCCTGTTCACCGACTGGTCGAACTGGATCAAGGCGCACTCCTGAACCCCGCCACACCGAACCGCCTGCGGCGCCCGCGCGCCGCTTATCCGACCCTGCGCCTGCGACGGAGCCCATCATGTCCCTGAAGCACCCGATCATCGCCGTGACCGGTTCGTCCGGCGCGGGTACGACGACGGTCAAGCACACTTTCGAAGCGATCTTTCACCGCGAGAATGTCAATGCCGCCATCGTCGAGGGCGACAGCTTTCACCGCTACACCCGCGACGAGATGAAGACGCTGATCGAGGACGCGGAGCGGGTCGGCCAGCGCGGCATCAGTCACTTTGGCCCCGAAGCCAATCAGCTCTCCGAGCTCGAACGCCTGTTTCGCGCCTATGGCGAAGCCGCCACCGGCCGCCGCCGTTACTACATCCACAACGAAGCCCAGTCGATGCGCTGGAACCTGCCCATGGGCACCTTCACCGAATGGGAGGATCTTCCGGTCGGGACGGACTGCCTGTTCTACGAGGGCCTGCACGGTGCGGTGCAGACCGAGGAAGTGGACATCGCCAGCCATGTCGACCTGCTCATCGGCGTGGTGCCGACGATCAACCTCGAGTGGATCCAGAAACTGCACCGCGACACCAAGCTGCGCGGCTACACCCCCGAGGCCGTGCAGGACACCATCCTGCGCCGCATGCACGACTACGTGCATTACATCGTGCCGCAGTTCGCCCGCACCCACATCAACTTCCAGCGCGTACCGGTGGTCGACACCTCGAACCCCTTCATCGCGCGCGACGTGCCGACACAGGATGAGTCCATGGTGGTCATCCGCTTCAAGGATCCACGCGGCGTGGACTTCCCCTACCTGCTGCGCATGATCCACGATGCCTTCATGAGCCGCGCCAACACCATCGTCATTCCGGGTGGCAAGCTCGACCTGGCGATGCAGTTGATCCTGACCCCGCTCATCTGGAGGCTCATGGAGCGCCGCCGGCAGTACGCCTGATCCAAAAGCCTGCAGCGATCCCCCCACTCTGGGTCGCCTTGATAGTGCGGCACAGCGTTGGCATCCCCGGGGCCTTTTAAGGGATAATTCCGGTTTTTCCGATGGTGGCCTCCGGCCCGAGAACAGCATGCAGCCGACCCGCAACGTCCAGCCCCCGGTCTTCAATCCCATCACCGGTGCGATCCGCGCCCTGGCGATGGACGCCGTGCAACAGGCCAACTCCGGCCACCCGGGCGCGCCGATGGGCATGGCCGAGATCGCCGAGGTGCTGTGGCGCCATCACCTGCGCCATAACCCGGCCAACCCCAAGTGGGCCGACCGCGACCGCTTCGTACTGTCGAACGGCCACGGCTCCATGCTGATCTACGCACTGCTGCACCTGACCGGCTACGACCTGCCAATCGAGGAACTCAAGCGCTTCCGCCAGCTGCACAGCAAGACGCCCGGCCACCCCGAATACGGCTACGCGCCTGGCGTCGAGACCACCACCGGCCCGCTCGGCCAGGGCATCACCAACGCGGTCGGCATGGCGCTCGCCGAGAAGATCCTCGCCGCCGAGTTCAACCGCCCCGGCCACGAGATCGTCAACCACAACACCTATGTCTTCCTCGGCGACGGTTGCCTGATGGAGGGCATTTCGCACGAAGCCTGCTCCCTCGCCGGCACCTGGGGCCTGGGCAAGCTCGTCGCCTTCTACGACGACAACGACATCTCCATCGACGGCCATGTGCAGGGCTGGTTCACCGACGACACCCCCAAGCGCTTCGAGGCCTACGGCTGGCAGGTGATCCGCGACGTGCAGGGCCACGACCCGGTGGCGATCGAGGCTGCCATCCAGCAGGCCAAGGCCGACCCCTCGCGCCCGACGCTGATCTGCTGCAAGACCATCATCGGCGCCGGCGCCCCCAACAAGCAGGACAGCCACGACGTGCACGGCGCCCCGCTCGGCGCGGCCGAAATCGAGGCTGCCCGCGCCCACATCGGCTGGACCCACGCGCCCTTCGAGATCCCGGCCGACGTCTACGCCGCTTGGGACGCGCGCACCAAGGGCGCCTCGCTCGAGGCCCAGTGGAACGCCACTTTCGCCGCCTACCGTGCCGCCCACCCCGAGCTCGCCGCCGAGTTCGAACGCCGCATGGCCGGCGAGCTGCCGGCCGACTGGGATGCCCACGTCGCCGCGGTGCTCGCCAAGGTCACCGACAAGGCCGAGACCATCGCCACCCGCAAGGCCAGCCAGAACAGCATCGAAGCCTACGCGCCCAAGCTGCCCGAGCTGCTCGGCGGCTCTGCCGACCTCGCCGGCTCCAACCTCACGCTGTGGTCGGGCGCCAAGGGCGTCAGCAAAACCAGCGGCGGCAACTACGTGTATTACGGCGTGCGCGAGTTCGGCATGGCGGCGATCGCCAACGGCGTCGCGCTGCACGGCGGCCTGATCCCCTACACCGCCACCTTCCTGATGTTCAGCGAGTACGCGCGCAACGCCCTGCGCATGGCCGCGCTGATGAAGGTGCGCCAGATCTTCGTGTTCACCCACGACTCGATCGGCCTCGGCGAAGACGGCCCCACCCACCAACCGGTGGAGCAGACCGCCACCCTGCGCCTGATCCCCAACATGGACGTATGGCGCCCCTGCGACACCACCGAGTCCGCCGTGGCCTGGGCAAGCGCGATCGAGCGCAAGGATGGCCCCACCTCGATGTGCTTCTCACGCCAGAACCTGCCCTTCCAGACCCGCACGGCGGAACAGGTCGCTGCAATCCGCAAGGGCGGCTATGTGCTTGCGGACGCGGCCGGCGGCACGCCGCAGGCGGTGATCCTCGCCACCGGATCGGAAGTTGCACTCGCCATGGCGGCGCAGAAGACCCTGGCCGAACAAGGCGTGGCGGTGCGCGTGGTGTCCATGCCTTCGACCAACATCTTCGACCGCCAGGACGCCGCCTACAAGGCCAGCGTGCTGCCCGCCGGCCTGCCGCGCGTCGCGGTCGAGGCCGGCTGCACCGACGGCTGGTACAAGTACGTGGGCCTTGAAGGCCGGGTGATCGGCATCGACCGCTTCGGCGAGTCGGCGCCGGCCGGCGAGCTGTTCAAGTATTTCGGCATCACCGCAGATGCGGTGGTGCAGGCAGTGAAAGCGGTGCTCTGACGAGACCCAGGCGCGGGAGCGGCTCCGGAAGCGGACCGCTCCCGCTGCACATCAGGGCTCGACCCGGCGCCTGCCGGCGGGGCAGCAACAAGGACGCACACCCGGTTTTCAATCTTTATCCTCATTCCAGGGAGAAGCATCGATGAGCATCAAGGTCGCCATCAACGGTTTCGGTCGTATCGGTCGCTGCACGCTGCGTGCCATCTACGAGCAGGGCCTGCAGAACGAATTCGAAGTGGTCGCCATCAACGCCTCCGGCGATCTGGCCACCAACGCCCACCTGCTGAAGTACGACACCACCCACGGCCGCTTCGCGACCTCGGTCGAGACCGAGGGCGAGGACTGCATCATCATCGACGGCAAGAAGATCCCCTTCTACTCCACCAAGGACCCCAAGGGCGTGAACTGGGGCAGCCACGGCGTGGACGTGCTGCTTGAATGCACCGGCGCCTACACCACCAAGGCCAAGGCCCAGGCCCTGCTCGACCAGGGTGCGAAGCGCGTGCTGATCTCCGCCCCGGGCGGTGACGACGTGGACACCACCATCGTCATGGGCGTGAACGAAGAAGTGCTGCGCAGCGACATGACCGTCGTCTCCAACGCCTCGTGCACCACCAACTGCCTGGCCCCGGTCGCCAAGATCCTGGCCGACAGCGTCGGCATCAAGCAGGGCCTGATGACCACCATCCACGCCTACACCAACGACCAGGTCACGGTGGACGTGCGCCACAAGGACCTGCGCCGCGCGCGTGCCGCCGCTGCCAACATCATCCCCACCAAGACCGGCGCCGCGAAGGCCGTCGGCCTGGTGCTGCCGCAGCTCGTCGGCAAGGTCGACGGCTTTGCCCTGCGCGTGCCCACCATCAACGTCTCGCTGGTCGACCTCACCTTCACCGCCGAGCGCGCCACCACCAAGGAAGAGATCAACGAGCTGATGACCGCCGCGGCCAACGGCCCGCTCAAGGGCATCCTCGCGGTGAATAACGAGCCGTTGGTGTCGTCCGACTTCAACCACACCACCGTGTCCTCCACCTTCGACGCCACCCAGACGCGCGTCATCAAGGGCGAAGACGGCTCCGTGCTGGTCAAGGTCCTGGCCTGGTACGACAATGAGTGGGGCTACTCCTGCCGCATGCTCGACGCTGCCCGCGCTTTCTATAACGCCAAGTAAGCGCCAGGCAAGCCGGTCCAGAACCGCCAACCATCTACGCCCTGCCCCGCAGGGCGTTTTTCCGGGAACGAGCGAATCATGCAAGTCAAGAAACTTACCGACCTCGACGTGCGCGGCAAGAAGGTCTTCATCCGCGCCGACCTCAACGTGCCGCAGGACGATGCCGGCAACATCACCGAGGACACCCGCATCCGCGCGTCGCTGCCCTCGATCCAGTTCTGTCTGGAGAATGGCGCCGCGGTCATGGTCACCTCCCACCTCGGCCGCCCCACCGAGGGCACGGTCGGCCCCGACGACACCCTGGCGCCGGTTGCGGTACGCCTAGGCCAGCTGCTGCAGCGTCCGGTGCGCCTGGTCGGCGACTGGGTCGAAGGCGGCTTCGAGGTGAAACCGGGCGAGGTCGTCCTGCTCGAGAACTGCCGCTGCAACAAGGGCGAGAAGAAGGACAACGAGGAACTGGCGAAGAAAATGGCCGCGCTGTGCGACCTCTACGTCAATGACGCCTTCGGCACCGCCCACCGCGCCGAAGCGACCACCCACGGCATCGCCCGCTTCGCCCCGGTGGCCTGTGCCGGCATCCTGATGGGCGCCGAGATCGACGCACTCGGCAAGGCGCTGCACGACCCCAAGCGCCCGCTGGTAGCGATCGTCGGTGGCTCCAAGGTGTCGTCCAAGCTGACCATCCTGCGCTCGCTCGCCGACAAGGTCGACCAGTTGATCGTTGGCGGCGGCATCGCCAACACCTTCCTGCTCGCCTCCGGCAAGCGGATCGGCGAGTCGCTGGCCGAGCCCGAGCTGGTCAAGGAAGCGCAGGCGATCATGGACATGATGAAGGCGCGCGGCGCCGAAGTGCCCTTGCCGGTAGACGTCGTCGTCGCCGACGAAGTCTCCGCCCTGGCGCGCGCGAACCGCATCTCGGTGGACGAGGTCGGCCCGCACGACCGCATTCTCGACGTCGGCCCGCGCACCGCCGCCAAGCTGTCCGAGATCATCGCCCACGCCGGCACCATCGTGTGGAATGGCCCGGTCGGCGTGTTCGAACTGCCCCAGTTTGCCGGCGGCACCAAGATGATGGCCTCGGCCATCGCCCACTCCGAAGCCTTCTCGATCGCCGGCGGCGGCGACACCCTGGCAGCCATCGCGAAATTCCACATCGCCGACGACGTGGGCTACATTTCCACTGGCGGCGGCGCCTTCCTCGAGTTCCTCGAAGGCAAGACCCTGCCCGCGATCGCAGCGCTGGAAGCACGTTTCAAGGACTGAGGCCTGCACCGACACCGCGCAACGGCCGCTCACAGGGGCGGCCGTTTTCGTCATGGCGACGCTTCAAGCCCGGCGCAGCCAGCGCACGCCCTGCCCCGCCATCTTGCGCCGCAGCCAGGCGAGCTGAGTCTGTAGCGAAAGCTCCTTGGGACACAGGTCGTTGCAGGCCAGCAGGCTCATGCAGCCGAAGATCCCTGCATCGTTGCCGACGAGCTCGTAGAAGTCGGCGTCGTCGCGCGTGTCGGCCGGGTCGAGGCGGAAGCGCGCGACCTTGTTGAGGCCGACCGCACCGACGAAGCCCTCGCGCATCTGCGCGGTAGCACAGGCGGCGATGCAGCAGCCGCACTCGATGCAGCGATCGAGCTCGTAGACCTCCTCGGCCAGCGCCGGCTCCATGCGCGCCTCCAGGCAATCAAGATCGGGCTCGCCATCCAGGTGGGCCCAGGTCTGCAGGCGCTCGGCGAGTTCGCGCATCCAGCTCCCCACATCCACCGAAAGATCGGCCACCAGCCGGAACACCGGCAGGGGATACAAGCTGAACGATGCCGGCAAGGTGCTCGTCAGCGTACGGCAGGCCAGCCCGGGGCGGCCGTCGATCACCATCGCGCACGATCCGCACACCCCCGCGCGGCAGACGAAATCGAAGTTCAGGTCCGGCGCCTGGGTGTCGCGAATCGCATTGAGCGCGATGAAGAGCGTCATGCCCGGTTGCTCGTCGAGCTCATAGTCGACCAGGCGCGGCACGCTCTTGGGGTCGCGCGGGTTGTGGCGGAAGATGGAGAGTTTCAGGCGGCGGCTCATCGCGGCGCTCCTTCTTCGATGCCGGCGAGGCGTTCGTTGTCGCCGCGATAGCGCTCGGGCAGGCGCATGCGGAAATCCAGCAGCGCGGCCTGCAGGGGGCTGCGCCCGGCGCCCTCCAGGCGGGCACGGATGGATTCGATCTCGGCCTCGCGCAGCGCGGTGGCCGGGTGCTCGACGATGTTGCGCGTGCCGTAGCCGCGGAAGCCGGGCGGCAGCTCCATGTGCTCGACCGTGATCGGCTCGTACTCCAGCACCGGCGCGGCGCCCCCCGTCGGCCACCACGCCAGCGTGCGGCGCAGCCAGTCGCGGTCGTTGCGCGCCGGGTAGTCCTCGCGCGCATGCGCGCCGCGGCTCTCGCGGCGCTCGAGCGCGCCCTGCGCGGCGCACAGCGCGAGCGCGAGCATGCGCGGCAGGCGGTAGGCGGCCACCAGTTCCGGGTTGGCGTCGAGATGGCGGCTGGCGATGCCGACCCGCTGCGCGCGCGCATGCAGGTCGGTCAGCGTCGCAACCGCTGCGCGCAGCCCGGTCTCATTGCGGAACAGGCCGACGTGCTCGGTCATGGTCACCTCCATCTCACACCGCAGCGAGGCCACGGTGTCGCCGCCCGGCGCGGGCACCGGACGCGCAGCGATCGCCTCCAGGGCGGCGCGCTCGCGGCCGACGAACTCGCGCGCGAGTCCGGGCGAGAACTTCAAGGCGCCGGCGTGCGACGCAACGAAATCGGCAACGTACTCGCCCACCAGCATGCCCGCCACCACCGTCTCGGCGAGCGAGTTGCCGCCCAGACGGTTGAAACCGTGCAGGTCCCAGCACGCCGCCTCGCCCACCGCGAACAGGCCGCGCAGCGAGGGCGATTCGCCGCGGTGGTCGGTGCGGATGCCGCCCATCGAGTAGTGCTGGGTCGGACGCACCGGGATCCAGTCGCGCGCCGGGTCGATGCCGAGGAAGTGGCGGCAGATGTCCTTCACCTCGCGCAGCTTGTGGTCGATGTGGGCGGCGCCGAGCACCGCGATGTCCAGCCACAGGTGCTCGCCGGCGGCGGATTTCACGCCTTTGCCGCGGCGCATGTGCTCGGCCATGCGGCGCGAGACCACGTCACGCGAGGCCAGTTCGGCCTTCTCCGGCTCGTAGTCGGGCATGAAGCGGTGGCCATCAACGTCACGCAACAGACCGCCGTCACCGCGGCAGCCCTCCGTGACGAGGATGCCGGCAGGCACGATCGCGGTGGGATGGAACTGCACCGCCTCCATGTTGGCCAGGCGTACCACCCCGGTCTCGAGTGCAATCGCCGCCCCCATGCCTTCGTTGATCAGCGCGTTGGTCGAAATCCCCCAGATGCGGCCGAAGCCGCCGGTGGCGATCACTGTGGCCGCAGCGAGCATGGCGTAAAGCTCGCCGCTCTCCAGATCGCGCACCACCACGCCCTGGCAACGCCCGCCCTCGTGGATCAGCGCCACCGCCTCACTGCGGTTGCGCACCGGAATGCCCTCGGCCACCGCGCGATCGCCGAGCGCATAGAGCATGGTATGGCCGGTGCCGTCGGCGGTGTAGCAGGTGCGCCACTTGCGCGTGCCGCCGAAGTCGCGCGCGGTGATCAGGCCATGGGCCTCGTCGCGTTCGGTGAGCGTGACACGCTCGCCGTTGATCACCACCTCATGCGCGCCGCGCTGCACCCGGTTCCAGGGCACCCCCCAGGCCGCGAGCTCGCGCACCGCCTTGGGCGCCATGTGGGCGAACATGCGTGCGACAAGCTGGTCGCACCCCCAGTCCGAACCGCGCACGGTGTCCTCGAAGTGCACATCCTCGTTGTCGCCCAAGCCCTTGGTCGCATTACCCAGACTCGCCTGCATGCCGCCCTGCGCCGCGACGGAGTGCGAGCGTTTGGCCGGTACCAGCGACAGCACCTCGACCCGCAGCCCACGCCGCGCCGCGCCCACCGCGGTGCGCAGTCCGGCCAGCCCGCCACCCACGACCAGCACGTCCGTGTATTCGATCCTCATTGCCGCAATGCTCCGGAATCCACCCCGCGCTGCCAGCTCGGCACATAGCGCTCACCCGCACGCGGTGCATGCTCGATGCCCAGGCGGATCTCCGCCATCAGCGTAGTCAGACCGAGGGTGAGCAGGAAGGCGATCAGCGCCCACATCGCGATCTTGAGCCGGCGCCGGCTCACACGCACATCGCGACCCTCGAACCACCCCCACTTCACCGCCAACCGATATAACCCCACGCTGCCATGCACCTCAACCGCGAACAGCAGCGCAAGGTACAGCGGCCAGAAACCGCCGGTCCACACCCGGTCGGCGGACTCATACGGGCCGATAAGTTCGGGGTGCATGAACATCGCGTACAGGTGTACCGGCGCCAGGAAGAACATCGCGAAGCCGGTCACCACCTGCACGAACCACAACGTGGTGTCGCCATGGCGCAGCCGGCTGCCGTGCCGCGCAGCGATACGGTACTGGCGCCAGTCGGCCGGGAACTTGCGCAGGGCCAGCAGCGCATGCAGCGCGAGCAGCGATGTGATCCCCGCAACGAAGACGGACACCAGCCAGGCCTGCGGGCGCGGCAGGAAAAAGTAGCCCTCGAAGAACCGCGCCACGCTCCAGGCGAAATCCTCGCTGATCAGGATCGCGGAAACGAAGCCCATGTGAACCCACATGAAGAGCGCGAGCGCGAGCCCCGACAGGCTCTGCAACACATCGAGACGGGCAGGCCAGGGGGAAGATGCGGAACGGAATCCGGGAAGCGGTGAAGTCATCGGTCAGGCAGGCATCCGGCAGGGGGCACGCCGGGCGCCCGCAAAGGAAAGGAGGCGGATGGCGATACTCTATACCGGCTTTTGTTGCAACGCACAATGGATCCACCCGGAACGGGTGCAGGGCTCCTCTCGAATGCTCAGGCGCCGCGCTTGCGTCCGGGCGCCCTGCGGGGGCAGCCCATGGGATCGCACGGCAGCGATCGTGCATGGCGCACTGCTAGAATGCCGGGAGCCAACCGACCGGAGTAGCCCGGATGTCCCGCCATACCAAGATCGTCGCCACCCTCGGCCCCGCCTCGTCCGACCTGCACACCCTGGAGCGCATGGTGCACGCCGGCCTCGACGTGGTGCGCATGAACTTCTCCCACGGCAAGCCGGAAGACCATGTGGCGCGCGCGGAAGCCATTCGCGATGCATCCGCGCGGGCAGGCCGGCCGGTCGGCATCCTCGCCGACCTGCAGGGACCGAAGATCCGCATCGGTAGGTTCGAGGAAGGCCGCGTGACACTGACCCGTGACGCCCCCTTCATCCTCGACGCACGCTGCGAACTGGGCAACGTCCAGCGCGTGGGCCTCGACTACAAGGATCTGCCCAAGGACGTGAAGCCGGGTGACATCCTGCTGCTCGACGACGGCCGCCTCAAGCTGATCGTGCAGCGCGTCCTCGGCCACGAGATCCACACCCTAGTGAAGGTGGGCGGCGAACTCTCGAACAACAAGGGCATCAACCGTCAGGGCGGCGGCCTCACCGCTCCCGCGCTGACCGGCAAGGACATGGACGACATCCGCACCGCCGCCCGTATCGGGGTGGACTTCGTGGCGGTGTCCTTCCCCAAGAGCGCAGCCGACATGTACATGGCACGCCAGCTGATGCGCGCGGCAGGCAGCTCGGCGCTGCTGATCGCCAAGATCGAGCGCACCGAGGCCGTAGCCAACCTCGAGGAGATCCTGGACGCCTCGGACGGCATCATGGTGGCACGCGGCGACCTGGCCGTGGAGGTGGGCGATGCCGCCGTGCCGGCCCTGCAGAAGAAGATGATCCGCGCTGCGCGCGACCGCAACAAGCTCACCATCACCGCCACGCAGATGATGGAATCCATGATCACCAGCCCGGTGCCCACCCGCGCCGAGGTCTCGGACGTGGCCAACGCAGTGCTCGACGGCACCGACGCGGTGATGCTGTCGGCCGAGACCGCCGCCGGAAAGTTCCCGGTAGAGGTCATCGAGGCGATGAGTCGCGTTTGCCTGGAGGCGGAGAAGTCCTACGACACCGGGCTTGACCGAGAGATGCTCGACCGCGTGTTCACCCGCATCGACCAGTCGATCGCAATGGCGGCGATCTGGACGGCCTACCACCTCAAGGTGAAGGCGATCGCCTCGCTGACGCAGACCGGTTCCACCGCGCTGTGGATGAGCCGCCTGATCGCCGGCGTGCCGATCTACGCGCTCACCCCCGAGGTCTCGGCGCGCAACCAGATGACGCTCTACCGCGAAGTCCATCCGCTCCTGATGAGCCAGACTCACCAGGACCGTGACGTGCTCCTGTGGGAGGCAGAACAGGTATTGCTCGAGCAAGGCGTGGTCGACTACGGCGACCTCATCGTGCTCACCATCGGGGAGCCGATCGGCAGTGCCGGCGGCACCAACACGCTCAAGATCGTACGCGTCGGCGAACACCACATGCCGGGCACCCTGGACGACCCGGTGTAAAGCTGGCTGCAGGGGTGGGCCTGCCCGCAAGCGGCGCCTTCTCGGGCGCTGCATTCGCGGGCAGGCCCGCTCCAGCAATTCCAGCCCCGGCGCCCGCGCTCCCCACAACTCCGCTTCTCCTGCCTGCCAGCTCTGTCCCCGAACGCGCCCCACACGGGCAGGATCGTTTTCGCCACGACACAGGCTAAAATACCGGCTTTCGATCGCACTGCCGCCGAGCGCGGCCCCCTTCCGGAGAGACTCCATGCCCCTCGTTTCCATGCGCCAGCTGCTCGACCATGCCGCCGAACACAGCTATGGCCTGCCCGCGTTCAACGTGAACAACCTCGAACAGGTCCAGGCCATCATGGAAGCGGCGGCGGAATGCGACAGCCCGGTGATCATGCAGGCCTCGGCCGGCGCGCGCAAATACGCGGGCGAAGCCTTCCTGCGCCACCTGATCGACGCCGCCGTCGAGGCCTACCCGAGCATCCCCATCGTCATGCACCAGGACCACGGCCAGAGCCCGGCGATCTGCATGGGCGCGATCCGCTCGGGCTTCTCCAGCGTGATGATGGACGGCTCGCTGCTGGAAGACGGCAAGACGCCCTCCTCCTACGAGTACAACGTCGCCGTCACCCGTGAGGTGGTGAAGTTCTCGCACGCCATCGGCGTCAGCGTCGAAGGCGAGCTCGGCTGCCTCGGCTCGCTCGAGACCGGCCAGGCCGGCGAGGAAGACGGCGTTGGCGCCGAAGGCACGCTCGACCACAGCCAGATGCTGACCGACCCCGACCAGGCCGCCGACTTCGTCAAGCAGACCGACTGCGACGCGCTCGCCATCGCGATCGGCACCAGCCACGGCGCCTACAAGTTCAGCCGCAAGCCCACCGGCGACATCCTCGCCATCGAGCGCATCAAGCAGATCCACGCCCGCATCCCCAACACCCACCTGGTGATGCACGGCTCCAGCTCGGTGCCGCAGGAACTGCTCGAGATCATCCGCCAGTACGGCGGCGACATGAAGGAGACCTACGGCGTACCGGTCGAGGAGATCGTGCAGGGCATCAAGTACGGCGTGCGCAAGATCAACATCGACACCGACATCCGCCTGGCGATGACCGGCGCAGTGCGCAAGTTCCTGGTCGAGAACCCCTCCAAGTTCGACCCGCGCGAGTTCAACAAGCCCGCGCGTGAAGCCGCCAAGCTGGTGTGCAAGGCCCGCTTCGAAGCCTTCGGCTGCGCCGGCATGGCCAGCAAGATCAAGTCGGTCTCGCTCGAGAAAATGGCGGCGCGCTACAAGGCCGGCGAACTCACGCAGATCGTGCGCTGAGTCGTCGCGGCTTCCCAGGCAGTTCGAAACGCGCCCATGTGGCGCGTTTTTTCTTGCGCGGCTCTCAGCGCTCCATCGCCCGCATCATCTCTGCCGCCTCGGTCTGCAGGAACTCCAGCAGCGCATCGAGCGCTGGCGTAAGCGGGCGGTCCATGCGCGAGACCACGTTCCACTCCCGGATCACCGGCGTATCGGCCACGTCCAGCCGCACGAGCCGCCCGCTTTCCACCTCCATTGCAAAGGTGTGATGCGACAGGAAGGCGATGCCCATGCCCGCCATCACCGCCTGCTTCAAGGTCTCGTTGCTGCCGAGCTCATCCGCCGCCAGCGGCTTGACGCCATGCGTGCGCAGGTAGCGTTCGAGGTTGTCGCGCGTGCCGGAGCCCTGCTCACGCAACAGCAGGCGCTCCTCGGTCAGCGCCGCGGGCGGGATGCGCTTGCGCCCGGCGAGGCGGTGATCCGGGCGCGCCACGAATGACAGCCGGTGCGGCGCGAAGGGAATGCGCCGCAACTCCAGGCCGCGCGGCGGCTGCCCCATGATCGCCACGTCGCAGCGCTGCTCCTGCAGCAGCGCGCGCACGTGCTCGCGGTTCGCCACTGTGAGCCGGAAGGTGATGTCTGGAAAGCGGCGGCCAAATTCCGCGAGCAGATAGGGCACGAAATACTCCGCCGTGGTGATCGCGACCACGTCCAGCGTACCCGCTGCCACACCCATCCTCGCTTTCAGCTCGACCTCGGCCAGTTCCAGGCTGTGCAACACCTGCCGCGCCGCGCGCACCAGAAGCTCTCCCGCCGGCGTCAGTCGCACCTCGCGCCGCCCATCCACCAGCACCTGCCCGACGATGGCCTCCGCGTCACGGACCTGCATCGAGATCGCCGGCTGGGTGAGATGCAGCAGCCGCGCCGCCTGCGTGAAGCTGGCGCTGTCGGCGACGGCGACCAAGGCGCGTAGCTGCTTCAGGGTCATGCGCTGGGCGAGCTTCATCAGAAAACCTTATCTGAAATACACAAAAAACGTCATTGGAGCTTATTTGAGCAAGCCCTTATTGTCCAGTCACCCCACCGCTCGAAGCACCACTCGCAGCCGATCAAACAAAGGAGACACGATATGGGCGCCGCAGACACCCCGCAGCAGATCCTCGACCCCAGGAAGCGCTACCAGGCCGGCGTGCTCAAGTACGCGCAAATGGGCTACTGGAACGCCGACTACGAGCCCAAGGACACCGACGTGCTCGCCGTGTTCCGCATCACCCCGCAGGAAGGCGTGGATCCGATCGAGGCCGCCGCTGCGGTGGCCGGCGAATCCTCCACCGCCACCTGGACCGTGGTGTGGACCGACCGCCTGACCGCCTGCGACAAGTACCGCGCCAAGGCCTACCGCATCGAGCCGGTGCCGGGCCAGGAAGGCCAGTACTTCTGCTGGGTGGCCTACGACCTCGACCTGTTCGAGGAAGGCTCGATCGCCAACCTCACCGCCTCCATCATCGGCAACGTGTTCAGTTTCAAGCCGCTCAAGGCCGCGCGCCTCGAGGACATGCGCCTGCCGGTGGCCTATGTGAAGACCTTCCGCGGCCCGCCGACCGGCATCGTCGTCGAGCGCGAGCGCCTGGAGAAATACGGCCGCCCGCTGCTGGGTGCGACGATGAAGCCCAAGCTCGGCCTGTCGGGCAAGAACTACGGCCGCGTGGTGTATGAAGCCCTGCGCGGCGGGCTGGACTTCACCAAGGACGACGAGAACATCAACTCGCAGCCCTTCATGCACTGGCGCGATCGCTTCCTGTACTGCATGGAAGGCGTCAACCAGGCCGCGGCGCAGACCGGCGAATCCAAGGGTCACTACCTCAACATCACCGCCGGCACCATGGAGGAGATGTACAAGCGCGCCGAATTCGCCCGCGACCTCGGCTCCTGCATCGTCATGGTCGATCTCATCATCGGCTGGACCGCGATCCAGTCGATCAGCAACTGGTGCCGCGAGAACGACATGATCCTGCACATGCACCGCGCCGGCCACGGCACCTACACCCGGCAAAAAAACCACGGCGTGTCCTTCCGCGTCATCGCCAAGTGGCTGCGCCTGGCCGGGGTCGACCACCTGCATGCCGGCACCGCAGTCGGCAAGCTCGAAGGCGACCCGATGACCGTGCAGGGCTTCTACAACGTCTGCCGCGACACCTACACGAAGCAGGACCTGCCGCGCGGCCTGTTCTTCGACCAGGACTGGGCCAGCATCAAGCGCGTGATGCCGGTCGCCTCGGGCGGCATCCATGCTGGTCAGATGCACCAGCTGCTCGACCTGTTCGGCGACGAATGCGTGCTGCAGTTCGGCGGCGGCACCATCGGCCACCCGATGGGCATCCAGGCCGGCGCCACCGCCAACCGCGTCGCGCTCGAATCCATGGTGCTCGCCCGCAACGAAGGCCGCGACATTCTCAACGAAGGTCCGCAGATCCTCGCCGACGCCGCCAAGTGGTGCCAGCCGCTGCGCGCCGCGCTCGATACCTGGGGCGAGATCACCTTCAACTACACCAGCACCGACACGTCCGACTTCGTGCCGACCGCCAGCGTGGCCTGAAGCCCAGCCTCATACCGGAACCGAGGAGACCCATCATGCGCATCACCCAAGGCTGCTTTTCCTTTCTGCCCGACCTCACCGACACCCAGATCGCCGCGCAGATCAACTACTGCCTCGACCAGAACTGGGCGGTCGCCCTCGAATTCACCGACGACCCGCACCCGCGCAACACCTACTGGAACATGTGGAGCCTGCCGATGTTCGACCTGCGCGACCCGGCCGGCGTCATGGGCGAACTCAAGGCCTGCCGCGAGGCCAACCCCGAGACCTACATCCGCATCAACGCCTTCGACTCCACCAAGGGCTGGGAGACGGTGCGCATGTCCTTCATCGTCCAGCGCCCCACGGCCGAGCCCGGCTTCAGACTCACCCGCCAGGAAACGAAGGGTCGCAGCCTGCGCTACACGATGGAGAGCTACGCCGTCGGCCGCAACCCGGAAGGCGCGCGCTATGCGAGCTGACGACACAGCGCATCAGTAAGCCCACGGGCACAGGCCGATCGGGTGATCTGCGAAGCGCGGCGAGGACTGTCTGAGCGAGCGCAGCGAGCGAGTTCCGCAGCCAAGCGGCGCAGATCACCCGGTCGGCCGGCGGTCCCGCGCACACGCCCACCCACGTTCCGATGAACCGACACCGACAGGAGACGCGACCATGAACGCCCCCGAGAAGGCCCCCGCCCCCGCCAGCATCGACCTCGGCGCCGAGTTCCGCGACGCCGGCATCGGCGAAGTGCTCGAGTCCCTCGACCGCGACCTCGTCGGCCTTGCCCCGGTCAAGCGCCGCGTGCGCGAGATCGCCGCCCTGCTGCTCGTCGACCGCGTGCGCCAGCGCCTCGGGCTGGCCACCGAACACCCCTCGCTGCACATGAGCTTCACCGGCAACCCCGGCACCGGCAAGACCACCGTCGCCATGCGCATGGCCGAGATCCTGCACCGCCTCGGCTACTGCCGCCGCGGCCACGTCGTCGCCGTCACCCGCGACGACCTCGTCGGCCAGTACATCGGCCACACCGCGCCCAAGACCAAGGACGTGCTCAAGCGCGCCATGGGCGGCGTGCTCTTCATCGACGAGGCCTACTACCTCTACCGCCCCGAGAACGAAAAGGACTACGGCCAGGAAGCCATCGAGATCCTGCTGCAGGTGATGGAGAACCAGCGCGACGACCTCGTCGTCATCCTCGCCGGCTACGCCGAGCGCATGGAACGCTTCTTCGAATCCAACCCCGGCATGAAGTCGCGCATCGCCCACCACGTCGACTTCCCCGACTACAGCAACGACGAACTCGGCGAGATCGCCCAGCGCATGCTCGCCGGCTGGAACTACCGTTTCGACGCGGCTGCGCGCCGCACCTTCGACGAATACATCGTGCTGCGCCGCCGCCATCCGCACTTCGCCAACGCGCGCAGCGTGCGCAACGCGCTCGACCGCATGCGCCTGCGCCAGGCCCTGCGCCTGTTCGAAGCAGGCGGGCTGGTCGATGCGGATTCGCTCACCACCCTCACCGAAGCCGACGTGCGCGCCAGCCGGCACTTCCTGCCAGCCGAAACCGCCTGAGCCGAGCCGGCGCACACGCACAACGACAAGCACCGATCCGGCACCACGCCGGGGGAGACAGACCATGTTCAGCCTCGACCGCAGCACGCTCACCGAATACCTGATCGAGCACCGCCGCAACAACCCTTGCGCCACCGGCGAGTTCAACGCCCTGATCCTGCAGGTCGCGCAGGCCTGCAAGGCGATCTCGCGCGCGGTCGCCCACGGCGCGCTCGCCGATGTGCTCGGCAGCCACGGCAACGCCAACGTGCAGGGCGAGGAACAGAAGAAGCTCGACGTCCTCGCCGACGAGATCTTCCTGCGCGCCACGCACTGGGGTGGCGACCTCGCGGGCATGGTGTCCGAAGAGAACGAAGCCCCCATCCCGCTGCCCGCCAGCGACCAGCGCGGCAAGTACCTGCTCGCCTTCGACCCGCTCGACGGCTCATCCAACATCGACGTCAACGTCGCCGTCGGCTCCATCTTCTCCATCCTGCGCGCGCCCACGCCGGGCGAAGACGCGCCAGCCGAAGACTTCCTGCAACTCGGCAACCGCCAGGTCGCCGCCGGCTACGCCATCTACGGCCCCTCCACCATGCTGGTGCTGTCGGTCGGCAGCGGCGTCGCCGGTTTCACCCTCGACCCGATCATCGGCGAGTTCTACCTCACCCACCCCGACATCCGCGTACCCGAAACCACGCGCGAGTTCGCCATCAACGCCTCCAACGCCCGCTTCTGGGAAACCCCGGTGCGGCGCTACGTGGATGAGTGCCTCGCCGGCCGCAGCGGCCCGCGCGGCGCCGACTTCAACATGCGCTGGATCGCCTCGCTGGTGGCCGAAACCCACCGCATCCTGATGCGCGGCGGCGTGTTCCTCTACCCGCGCGACCGAAAGGACCCGGCCAAGCCCGGCCGGCTGCGCCTGCTCTACGAGTGCAACCCGATCGGCTTCCTCATCGAACAGGCCGGCGGCCGCGCGAGCACGGGCGTGCGCCCGGTGCTCGAGGTCCAGCCCGAATCGCTGCACCAGCGCATCGGCTTCGTGTTCGGTTCGAAGGAAGAGGTCGAGCGCATCGAGCGCTACCACGGCGAACCGCTGATCGGTGGGCCGCAAGACGAGCTGCCCTTGTTCCAGACGCGCTCGCTGTTCCGCGACACCGCATTCGCTTCATAAGCCTCCCGGGGAGACATCATGTCCGAACGTCATCCGATCGTCGCCATCACCGGCTCCTCCGGCGCCGGCACCAGCACCGTACAGCGCACCTTCGAGGAGATCTTCCGCCGCGAGGGGGTCACTGCGGCGGTCATCGAGGGCGACAGCTTCCACGCCTACGATCGCAAGACCATGCGTGAGAAGCTCGCCGCCTGCGACCTCGACGGCAACTGCCAGTTGAGCCACTTCGGCCCCGAAGCCAACCTGTTCGGCGAGATCGAGAACCTGTTCCGCAGCTATGGCGAGTCGGGCAGCGGCAAGCGCCGCAAGTACCTGCACAGCGCCGACGAAGCCGAGCCGTACAAGCAGGAACCCGGCACCTTCACCCCGTGGGAGGAGCTCCCCACCGGCACCGACCTGATGTTCTACGAAGGCCTGCACGGCGCAGTTCAACACGAGAACATCGACGTCGCGCGCTTCGTCGATCTGCTCATCGGCGTGGTGCCGGTGATCAACCTCGAATGGATCCAGAAGCTCAACCGCGACAAGAGCACCCGCGGCTACTCCACCGAGGCGGTCACCGACACCATCCTGCGCCGCATGCACGACTACGTGCATTACATCTGCCCGCAGTTCGCGCGCACGCATGTGAACTTCCAGCGCGTGCCGATGGTGGACACCTCCAACCCCTTCATCGCACGCGCCATCCCGACCGCCGACGAATCCATGGTGGTGATCCGCTTCGCCAACCCAAAGGGCATCGACTTTCCCTACCTGCTCAACATGATCAACGACAGCTTCATGAGCCGCGCCAACACCATCGTGGTGCCGGGCGGAAAGATGGAACTGGCCATGCAGCTCATCTTCACCCCCTTCATCTGGCGCCTGATGGACCGCCGCCGCAAGGCGCTGGCGCAGTAATGCTTCCCGATTGGAGAAATAACGATGAACATGCGACTCACCCAGGCACCGATCGACGCCCTGTGCGCCAACGCCCTGCGCTTCCTCGCCATCGACGCCGTCGAAGCCGCCCAGTCCGGCCACCCCGGCATGCCCATGGGCATGTCCGAGATCGCCGTGGCACTCTGGAACCGGCACCTGCGCCATAACCCCGCCGACCCCGCCTGGCCCGACCGCGACCGCTTCGTACTCTCCAACGGCCACGGCTCGATGCTGCTCTACGCCCTGCTCCACCTCAGCGGCTACGACCTGCCGCTGGGCGAGCTCAAGCGCTTCCGCCAGCTCGACAGCCGCACCCCCGGCCACCCCGAGGTCGGCCACACCCCCGGCGTCGAAACCACCACCGGTCCACTCGGCCAGGGCGTGACCAACGCCGTGGGCATGGCGCTCGCCGAGAAGCTGCTCGCCGCCGAGTTCAACCGCCCCGGCCACACCCTCGTCGACCACCGCACCTGGGTCTTCCTCGGCGATGGCTGCCTGATGGAAGGCATCAGCCACGAGGCCGCGAGCTTCGCCGGCGTGCAGCGGCTCTCGAAGCTGATCTGCTTCTGGGACGACAACCGCATCTCGATCGACGGCGACGTCTCCGGCTGGTTCGCCGACGACACGCCGGCGCGCTTCCGCGCCTATGGCTGGAACGTGGTCGAGGCAGTGAACGGCCACGACATCGCCGCCGTCGATCGTGCCATCCAGGTGGCGCTGGGCCACGCCCGGGCCGACACCGGCCCCACGCTCATCTGCTGCCGCACCAACATCGGCCATGGCAGCCCCGGTCGGGCCGGCACAGCGGACGTCCACGGCGCGCCACTCGGCGCCAGCGAGATCGCCGCCACGCGCGGCGCGCTCGACTGGCCGCAAGTCCCCTTCGAGATCCCGGGTGAAGTCCGCGCGGCCTTCGACGCACGCGCCCGTGGGGCTGCGCAGCAGGCAGAATGGGCGCGGCGCCTCAGCGCCTACGCCCAGGCCTTCCCGGACGAAGCGGAGGAATTCCGCCGCCGCACGGCGGGCGATCTGCCGGTAGGTTTCGGCATCCTGTCCAACGCCATCCTGCGCGGCGTCGCGAAGGAGGCGGCCTCCGTCGCCACGCGCAAGGCCAGCCAGCAGGCCATCGGCCGCCTGGCACGCGCGCTGCCGGAGTTGCTCGGCGGCTCGGCTGACCTGACGCATTCCAACCTCACCGACTGGCCTGGCTGCGGCACCGTGCGCGCAGATGCGCCCGGGCGCCACATCAACTGGGGTGTGCGCGAGTTCGGCATGGCCGCTGCGCTCAACGGCATCGCCCTGCACGGCGGCTACATTCCCTTCGGCGCCACCTTCCTGGTGTTCTCGGACTACGCCCGCAACGCCATCCGCATGAGCGCATTGATGAAGCAGCGCGTGGTGTACGTGATGACGCACGACTCGATCGGCCTGGGCGAGGACGGCCCCACCCATCAGCCGGTCGAGCATATCCCCAGCCTGCGCCTGATCCCGGGGCTGGACGTGTGGCGCCCGTGCGATGCGGTCGAAACCCAGGCCGCCTGGAACGCCGCGGTCGCGCGCCGCGACGGCCCCACCCTGCTCGCCCTGTCGCGCCAGAACCTGCCGCACCAGGCGCGCGACGAAGTGCAGATACAGGCCATCCTGCGGGGCGGCTACGTGCTGGCCGATGCCGACGCGCCTGCGCTCGTCATCATCGCCACCGGCTCGGAGGTGGCGCTGGCGATGGCGGCGCACGCGGCGCTGGCCGCCGAGGGGGTGGGTGTGCGCGTGGTGTCCATGCCGTGCTCCACGCTCTTCGACCGTCAGACCGACGAATGGCGGCACAGCGTGCTGCCCGCCGGCGTGCCGCGACTGGTGATCGAAGCCGCACGCGGCGAGGGCTGGTGGCGCTACATCTGCGGCGATGGCGGCTGCGCCGGCGAAGTGATCGGAATCGATCGGTTTGGCGAGTCCGCTCCGGCTTCTGCCCTGCTGCAACGCTTCGGCTTCACCCCTGACGCAGTACTCGCCCGGGCACGCGCCCTGATCACATCCACACCTCAGAACACGTTCGCATCCACGCAGCCCCGCGCCGCGAAGGCGACGCTGAACTGAGCCGCCCACTTCCTGCGGAGATCCATCCCATGGCCATGATCGCCCTGCGCCAGCTGCTCGACCACGCCGCCGAACACGGCTACGGCGTGCCCGCCTTCAACATCAATAACATGGAGCAGATCCACGCCATCCTGCTCGCCGCCGAGGCCACCGACAGCCCGGTCATCCTGCAGGCCTCGGCCGGTGCGCGCGGCTATGCCGGCGAGGCCTTCCTGAAGAAGATGGTCGAGGCCGCGGTCGAGCAGTGGCCCGACATTCCGATCTCCCTGCACCAGGACCACGGCGCCAGCCCTGCGGTCTGCCAGCAATCGATCCGCAGCGGCTTCACCAGCGTGATGATGGACGGCTCGCTGCGCGCGGACATGAAGACTCCGGCGAGCTACGCGTACAACGTCGAGGTCACCCGCCGCGTGGTGGAGATGGCCCATGCGGTGGGCGTATCGGTGGAAGGCGAGCTCGGCTGCCTCGGCTCACTCGAGACCGGCCAGGCCGGCGAGGAAGACGGGGTCGGCGCCGAGGGCACGCTGGACCACAGCCAGATGTTGACCGACCCCGACGAAGCCGCCGACTTCGTCGCCGCCACCGGCGTCGACGCACTCGCGGTGGCGATCGGCACCAGCCACGGCGCCTACAAGTTCACCCGCCCGCCCACCGGCGACATCCTCGCCATCGACCGCATCGCCGCCATCCACACCCGCATCCCCGACACCCACCTGGTGATGCACGGTTCCTCCAGCGTGCCGCAGGAATGGCTCGCCATCATCCGCGAGCATGGCGGCGAGATCGGCGAGACCTATGGCGTGCCGGTCGAGGCCATCGTGCAGGGCATCCGAAGCGGCGTGCGCAAGGTCAACATCGACACCGACCTGCGCCTGGCGATGAGCGGCGCGATGCGCCGGCTAATGGCCACCGACCGCAAGGAGTTCGACCCGCGCAAGTTCTTCAAGGCCGCCCGCGACGCGGCGCGCGACATCTGCCGCGAGCGCTTCGAGGCCTTCGGCTGCGCGGGGCAGGCCAGCCGCATCAAGCCGCTGCCGCTGGACGCGCTCGCGCGGCGCTACGCCAGCGCCGCGATCTGAACCTGCGGCAACGCGGTCCGGCATATGCCCTCACCGCTTGCCGCTCCATCTGCCCGCACCGCTCGCACCGGCAGGTACCCACGGTGCGTCTTCCTTCTCTCCCTGCCTTCGGGCTTTGCGCCCGCTTCCCGTCCCGGAAGCGGGCGTTTTCTTGCAGCACCGCTGATCCTGCCCTGGTGCAACGCGATTTTCGCCATCCCTCGCTTGTCACCCCGCAGGGGCTGGGCAAGAATGCGAAAGCTTGTAACCGGCTCCGCTTGCGACCGCACCGGCCGCTCCTCTCCCGTACCGCGTCCCAGACATCATGTCCCTGTTCGAACAACACCCCCTGCGCCAGACGCTGAACGACGAGGTGCACGCCCGCCCACCGGTTCCACTCGACACCCCGGAATACGTCACCTATCTCGCCTTCCTGCATCACGAGGGCAGCGCAGAACGCGAAACCGCGCATCTCGCCGCGCTCTGTGGTCAGCTCGAACTGCCGGCCCCACGCACCGACAGCGGCCACCTCCTGCTCGATGCTGGCGACTTTCGCCTCAAGTGGGAACGCCATAACGAGTTCTCCAGCTACACCTTCTTCCGCAGAATCCACCCTGGCGATGGCGCAGAGGACAACGCACTCCTGTCCGTGCCTACTGCCTGGCGCCGGGACATCCCCGGCCAGCTCATTGCCGCAACGCACATCGAAGTGCGCAGCACCGACGACGTCGACCCCGACAGCCTGCTCAATCAGGCCTCACCACGCGGAGAAACGCTGGTTGCAGCACGCGTGGCCGAATGCGCGGGCTGGGTGTTCACGGACTTTCATATCCACGACGGCTTCTCGCGCTTCGTGCTCCTCGACGATGGCCTCACGCCGCGTCAGGCCGGGCGGATGGTGCAACGGCTGGTCGAGATCGAAACCTACCGCGTCATGGCACTGCTGGCCTTTCCGGTGGCGAAGGAGGTCGGACGCCTGCTGTCGCATGCAGAAGACGAGCTCGCCGACCTGATGGATGGCATGGGCGACGCGCGCAGCGCCGAGGACGACCACGCCGTGCTCGGCCGCCTCACCCGCCTTGCCGCGGACATCGAGCGCTCGGTCGCCCGCACCACCTTCCGCTTCGGCGCCGCCGCAGCCTATTACCGCCTGGTGCAGCAGCGCGTGGATGACCTGCGCGAAACCCGCCTTGGCGGCTTCCCGACCATCCGTGAATTCATGGAGCGTCGCCTCGCCCCCGCGATAGCCACCTGCGCCACCATCGCGCGCCGCCAGGAAGACCTCTCGGGCCGCATTGCGCGCAACTCGCAACTGCTGCGTACCCGGGTGGACATCGAGCTCGAGCGTCAGAACCAGGAACTGCTCGCGCAGATGAACCGCCGCGCCAAGATCCAGCTCCATCTGCAGGAGACGGTGGAGGGTCTGTCCGTGGTCGCCATCACCTACTACGCCTCGCAACTGGTGAATTACGTCGCCAAGGGCGCCAAGTCACTCATCGCCCCGGCGACCCCCGAGATCATCACCGCAGTGTCGATCCCTGTGATCGCAGGCTTCGTGTATATGGGGCTGAGGCGAATGCGCACGCTGCTGAGCAGGGAAGACGCCCCCCCCCACCCATGACCCTCCTCATCGCACTTCGCATGAGCGACCCACACCCGCTGCCTCGCCTATAATCCCGCTTTTGCCAGCAACCCGAGGCCCCACCGTGGCGACGCCCCTTTTTGAAACTTCCATCAAGAGCCTGCCGCTGCTCGGCCGCGGCAAGGTGCGTGACATCTATGCCGTCGACGACGAGAAGCTGCTGATCGTGACCAGCGATCGCCTGTCGGCCTTCGACGTGGTCCTGCCCGACCCGATTCCCGACAAGGGCCGCGTGCTGGTGGCGCTGGCGAACTTCTGGTTCGACAAGCTCGCCCACATCCTGCCGAACCAGCTCACCGGCATCGACCCCGAGACCGTGGTCGCCGCCGACGAGCGTGAGCAGGTGCGCGGCCGCGCGCTGGTGGTGAAGCGCCTGAAGCCGCTGCCGATCGAGGCGGTGGTGCGCGGCTACGTGATCGGCTCGGGCTGGAAGGACTACCAGGCCACCGGCGCGGTCTGCGGCATCGCGCTGCCAGACGGCCTGCAGCAGGCGGCCAAGCTGCCAGCGCCGATCTTCACGCCGTCGTCCAAGGCCGACATGGGCGAGCACGACGAGAACATCTCCTTCGAGCAGGCGCAGGCACGCTGCGACGCGCTGATGAAGGACGCGCTGGCCGGCACTGGCAAGACCGGTGCGCAGCTGGCCGAGGAAGCGCGCAAGGCGGCGATCGCGCTGTATTCCGAGGCGGCCGACTACGCGGCCAGCCGCGGCATCATCATCGCCGACACCAAGTTCGAGTTCGGCATCGACGCCGCCGGCACGCTGCACCTGATCGACGAGGCGCTGACCCCCGACTCCTCGCGCTTCTGGCCGGCCGACAGCTACCGCGAGGGCATCAGCCCGCCGTCCTTCGACAAGCAGTACGTGCGTGACTACCTGGAAACGCTGGACTGGAACAAGACCGCGCCCGGCCCCAAGCTGCCTGCCGACGTGATCGAGCACACCGCGGGCAAGTACCGCGAGGCCTACGAACGCCTGACCGGCCAGAAGCTGGCCTGAGCCGCACAGACCTCGAGCGCGCGAGCGCCAGACAGGGGTGCCGGGGGGCGCCCTTTTTTTTTGCCTTGCCACCCCGGCCTCCCGCGGTCTCAGCCCCCACCTGCGCACTCCGCGGTCAGTCGAACACCCCATGTTGCATAGCATCAGCCTATCTGGACCTGGAACAGCTCTTATTCGCGAACTCTTCGTACGTGTCCTATTCTAAAAACACGAAGACCCAGCGCCTGCATGGACATTCACGCCCGGCAAGCACGTCCAGCCGGGTTGCGACGCTCCCAGAACAACGCAGATGTGGAGAACAACATGGACAAGCCCTACGACTCACTGGACCAGCATTTCAAGCTTCCCCACATCCGCTCGATCGGCACCGACCGTCCGATGCAGTGGCTGCGCATGGGCTGGGACGACATGCGCGAGAACCTGGGCGCGAGCCTCTCCTACGGCCTGATCCTGGCTGCAGTCGGTTACGCGATCCTGTCCTATGCGGCGGACAAACCCTACCTGTTCATGGCAGCCATTTCCGGGTTCCTGCTGATCGGACCGATCACCGCGGCGGGCCTCTACGAGATTTCGCGGCGGCACGAGAAGGGCCACAAGACCTCGTTCTCAGGGTCGCTGCGTGGACTCGCCGCAAAGGCCGACGGTCTGGCCATGTTCGGCGCCTTCCTCGCCATTGCGCTCATTGCCTGGGAGCGCATTTCGGCGATCATGTTCGCGCTCTTTTACCGGGGCGAGGTCAGCGACGTGACCAACTTCGTCAGCGGGCTCCTGAGTTCGGGCACGAACCTGTACTTCCTGGCGGCCTACGTCATCGTCGGTGGCGTGCTGGCGCTCGTCGTCTTCTCTCTTTCGGCGATCGCCATCCCGATGGTGATGGATCGCGAAACCGACACCGTCACCGCGGCAATGACCAGCCTGCGCGCCGTCCAGACCAACTTCGACACCATGATGCTGTGGGCCGTGGTGATCGTTGCCCTCATCGGTATCGGCTTCGCGAGCATGATGATCGGCATGGTGATCCTGCTGCCGCTGGTGGGTCACGCCAGCTGGCATGCGTATCGCGATCTGGTCCACTGAATCCACGCAGCTCCGGCGGCGGGCGTCGTACGCGGCGCCCGCCGCCTTTTTTGCGGCAGAATAGCCGCCTTGGCCGGCCACGCCGGAACGAACAGACAAGGTAGAAGATGCAGCCGAGCACGCCCACCCCCGACTCCCCTTCCAACACCAACCCCCTGCTCGACTTCACGGGCATGCCGCGTTTTGAGGACATCAAGCCGGAACACGTCGAACCCGCGATCCGCGGCCTGATCGACGAGAACCGGGCGCTGATCGAGCGCCTCACCGCCGACCCCGCCACGCCGACCTGGGACGGCTTCGTCAGCCCGATGGACGAGGCCGGCGAGCGCCTCGGCCGCGCCTGGGGCGTCGTCGGCCACCTGCACAGCGTGTTCGACGTGCCCGAGTGGCGCGAGGCCTACAACGCCATGCTGCCCGAGATCTCCCGCTTCTACGCCGAGGTCGGGCAGAACCTGGCGCTGTTCCAGAAGTACAAGGCGCTGCACGACAGCCCCGAGTTCGCCACCCTGTCGCCGGTGCGCCAGCGCATCCTCGAGCACGGGCTGCGCGACTTCCGCCTGTCCGGTGCCGAACTGCCCGACGAGCAGAAGCCGCGCTTCCAGGAAATCCAGGAAGAGCAATCCCAGCTCGCCGCCAAGTTCTCCGAGAACCTGCTCGACGCCACCAACGCGCACGCCGAGTGGATCACGGACGAGGCTGGTCTTGCCGGTATCCCGGACGACGCCCGCCACGCGGCCCGCGCCGCCGCCGAGGCGGAAGGCAAGGACGGCTGGAAGTTCACGCTGCAGATGCCGTCCTACCTGCCGGTGCTGCAATACGCCGACGACCGCGATCTGCGCGCGCGCATGTACCGCGCCTACGCCACCCGCGCCTCCGAGCTCGGCAATCCCGAGCTCGACAACGGCCCGCTCATCGGCCGCATCCTGGCGCTGCGCGATGAGGAAGCGCGCATGCTCGGCTACCGCAACTTCGCCGAGGTCTCGCTGGTGCCCAAGATGGCCGACACGCCGGAACAGGTGCTCGGCTTCCTGCACGACCTCGCCGCCAAGGCCAAACCCTTTGCCGAGAAGGACCTGGAAGAGCTCAAGGCCTTCGCCAGGGCCGAGCTGGGGCTGGACACCCTCGAGCCCTGGGACGTGGCCTACGCCTCCGAAAAGCTGCGTCAGGCGCGCTACGCCTACTCCGACCAGGAGGTGAAACAGTACTTCCCCGAGCCCAAGGTTCTCGACGGCCTGTTCGGCGTGATCCGCGCGCTCTACCGCGTCGACATCCTCCCCGACGAGGCGCCGACCTGGGATCCGGACGTGCACTTCTTCCGCATCGAGAAGGAAGGCGAGCTGGTGGGGCACTTCTACCTCGACCTGCACGCGCGCAGCACCAAGCGCGGCGGCGCGTGGATGGACTCGGCGCGCAGCCGCCACCGCAACACCTGGGGCAGCGACACCCCGGTCGCCTACCTGGTGTGCAACTTCCCTGGCCCGGTCGCAGGCAAACCCGCCACCTTCACCCACGACGACGTACTGACGCTGTTCCACGAGTGCGGCCACGGCCTGCACCACCTGCTGACCCAGGTGGACGAGCTCGCGGTGTCCGGCATCCATGGCGTGGAGTGGGATGCGGTCGAGCTGCCCAGCCAGTTCATGGAGAACTTCTGCTGGGAGTGGGACGTGCTGCAGGGCATGACCGCGCATGCCGACACCGGCGAGCCGCTGCCGCGCGCGCTCTACGACAAGATGATCGCCGCCAAGAACTTCCAGAGCGGCATGCAGACCGTGCGCCAGCTCGAGTTCTCGATGTTCGACCTGCGCCTGCACGGCGAGGTCGACGCCTCCGCCGGCCCGGTGCCCATCGAGCGCGTGATGGCCCTGCTCGACGAGGTGCGCCGCGAAGTCGCGGTGATGATCCCGCCCGCCTGGCACCGCTTCCCGCACAGCTTCTCGCACATCTTCGCCGGCGGCTACGCGGCGGGCTACTACAGCTACAAGTGGGCCGAGGTGCTGTCGGCCGACGCCTTCGAGGCCTTCGAGGAAGCCGGCGCCGGCCGTGGCAGCCTGCTCGACCCCGAAACCGGCGAGCGCTTCTGGCGCGAAATCCTCGCGGTGGGCGGCAGCCGCCCGGCGCTCGACTCCTTCAAGGCCTTCCGCGGCCGCGAGCCCAGAGTCGACGCGCTGCTGCGCCACAGCGGCATGGTGGCGCAGGCATGAAGATCGCCACCTGGAACGTCAACTCGCTGAAGGTCCGCCTGCCGCACGTCCTCGACTGGCTGGCGGCCAACAAGCCCGACGCGCTGTGCCTGCAGGAACTGAAGCTCGAAGACAAGGCCTTCCCGGTCGCTGATCTGGAAGCGGCCGGCTACCACGCCGTCTTCATCGGCCAGAAGACCTACAACGGCGTCGCCATCCTCAGCCCGCAGCCGATCGACGAGGCGACTGTGGTGCGCAACATCCCCGGCTTCGAGGACGAGCAGAAGCGCATCATCGCCGCCACCATCAACGGCTTGCGCGTGGTGTGCGGCTACTTTCCCAACGGCCAGGCGGTGGGGTCGGACAAGTTCGAGTACAAGCTGCGCTGGCTCGCCGCACTCACCGAGTGGTTGCGCGAGGAACTGAAGACGCACGAGCGCCTGGTGCTGGCGGGCGACTTCAACATCGCCCCGGAAGACCGCGACGCCCACCCGGACTGGAAGGACGAGATCCATGTCTCCGAACCGGAGCGCGCCGCCTTCCGCGCGCTGCGGGATCTCGGACTGGTCGACGCCTTCCGTCTCTTCGAGCAGCCCGAGCGCGCGTTCTCGTGGTGGGACTACCGCATGATGGCCTTCCGGCGCAACTTCGGCCTGCGCATCGACCACCTGCTGGTGTCGCCCGCGCTGCGCGAGGCCTGCCGCAACTGCACGGTGGACAAGGCGCCGCGCCGTCTGGAACGGCCGTCGGATCACGCGCCCGTGGTGCTGGAGTTGGCGCTGGGCGCGTGACGAATCGTCCGCCACCGGTGAAAATGTGCCGATGACTACAGGCTGCACTCTTCCCGCCTCACCCGCCACCGACGAAGAGCGGCTCGAAGCGCGTTATCCGGTGCTCTCCGCGCTCCCTGCGGACGCGCGGAGGCGCCTGCTGCAGGGCGCGCACTGGATGCGTATCCCGGCAGGGACCATGCTGTTCGACGACCACCAGGCATGCGAAGGCTTTCCCTTCGTGGTGGACGGCTCGGTGCGTGTCAGCAAGTGCGCGCCCAGCGGGCGCGAACTGCCCCTGTACCGGGTCGGGGCCGGAGAGACCTGCATCATCTCCTCGTCCTGCCTGCTGGGCCACGAGGCCTACAACGCGCGTGGCATGACCGAGGCCGACACCCTCATGATGTTGCTGCCCAAGCCGGTGTTCGACGAGATGATGATCGAACGCCCCTTCCGCGATTTCGTTTTCCACCTCTTCGCCGAGCGCATCGCCGACCTGATGCAACTCATCGAGGAGGTCGCGTTCCGCAAGCTCGACCAGCGTCTGGCCGCACTGCTGCTCGGCAAGGGACGCCTGCTTCGCGTCACGCATCAGCAACTGGCCGACGAACTGGGCAGCGTACGCGAGATCGTCAGCCGGCTGCTGAAGAGCTTCGCAGAACAGGGGCTCGTGCGTCTGGGTCGCGAGCAGGTGGAGATCGTCGATCCGGCCGGATTGCGCCGCTTGGTCACCGAGGGCTCATTGAAGCCCTGAACGCGGCATACCGTCAGCTTGCTCAAGCCTCCGCGGGAGCATTCCAGCCCGCGCACACGCAGTTGCGTCCGGCATGCTTGGCCGCGTAAACGCCGCGGTCCGCCTCTGTGAGAACCTGCTCGAAATCGCGACGATCGGACGCAGGACGCGCTGCCACGCCAATGCTGACCGTGATCGCAAGAGGGTCGCCTTCGGGGGTGCCGAGTGAGGACGCCTCCACCACCCGCCGCAGCGTCTCGGCCACCTGCAGCGCCTCCTCCGGGTCCGTGTCCGAGAGCAGCACCATGAACTCCTCGCCGCCGAAACGCCCGACCAGGTCGGTGACGCGCAAGGCGCTCGACAGCAGGTTCGCGATCCGGCGCAGGCACTCGTCTCCCACCAGGTGCCCGAACCGGTCGTTGATGCTCTTGAAGTGGTCGACATCAACGAGCAGCAGTGCGAGCGGATTCCCCGTTCCGCTCTGGCGCGCAAGCTCAAGGTCGTAGCGGGAGCAGAACTTGCGACGATTGGCGAGTCCGGTCATCGGATCGTGCAGCGCCATCTGCTCGAGTTCCTGCTGCGCGAGCGTCAGCTCCGTGATGTCGACATCCACCCCGCGATAGCCGTTGAAACACCCGCCCTCGTCGAACACGGGCTGCGCGCTGGACGACAGCCACACTGGACGGCCGTCCGCGCTATGCGTAATCAGCGTGCAGCGCTCGAGCACTGCGTGGGCACGGATCGGCGACAGCCACTGGCACGCCACCTCCGATCCGACACATGGCTTGCCACAGTGCTCAGTGCAGAACTGCTTCCAGCGCTCGGTGCCAAGCACCTCGTCGTCCGCACGACCGAGGATCTTTTCCATGCCTTGCGCGAAGGTATAGTGCCCGTCCGGCCCGGTTTCCCAGATGTAGGTCGGGGAGAAATTGACCGCGTCGCTCATCAGGTCGCGCACCCGGCGGACGGTTTCCGCATTGCGCAGCCGGTCGGTGATGTCGGTATAGGTGGTGACGAAACCGACCGGCTGTTCGCCCTCGAACACGATCCGCCCCTCGATTTCCATGACGCCGCCATCGCTTCGCCTGCGCTCCATCCTGTGGCGCTCGAAGCGGCGTGCGAGCTCGACCATCTCGCGCACCTTTTCTTCGGGATCCACGTCCCCGTACTCACCGCGCTGGGCGTTGAAGCGGATCACGTCGGCAAAGGTTCTGCCCGGCTTCATGAAGTCTTCGGGCAGATTGAGCTGCTTCACGAAAGCACGGTTCCAGAGCACGACGTCGAGCGCCTCGTTGACCACCGAGACGCCCTGCGGCAAGGCGTTCACCACTGCGTCGAGGTAATTCGCGCTGCGCCGGGCCTCCTCCTCGGCATTCTTGCGTTCAGTGATGTCGGTGTAGATGGTGACGAAACCGCCATCGGGCAGCGGGTTGCCGCGAATCTCCAGGATCCGGCCGTTGGGGCGCTTGCGCTCGAAAACGTGCGGCTCGCGTTCGCGCGCGCGAGCGACCACCGACTCAGCGATCTGCTCGGGATCCCCAGGGCCGTATTCGCCACGGCGCGCATTGAAGCGCGCGAGATCAAGCAGGGAAGGCAGGCCGTTTTCGAACAGCGCATCGGGAAATTCGAGCAGCTCGCGGAGTTGACGGTTGCACAACACCATGTTCAGTTCGCGATCGAACAGACTGACGCCGCTGGGAAGGAAGTCGATGATCGCCTGAAGGACGTCTGGTGTCGTCTGCGACCCCATAGGCCAAGCCTGCTGCGTATTCAGCATCGCCCCTCCCCTTTCGAAGCATTTTGCAATGCACCCCACGTTCAGCTAAAAATCATGAGCCTGCTGCCAGTTCCGCGCAATCATATCCACGGATGCGGGAGGGAGAATCGGGCAGCAACCGTGACGCCGGTCACACCTGAAGCTTCACCGCGCCGGCAAAGCGGCCAACGCGAAGGGAGGCGCTGTGTAACCGAGGTTACAGACGGGGAGCCGTCCGGCGTAGTTCAATGACGCTGCTTTCCATCATCCAAGGCAAGGAGAATCCACATGAAGACGAACGTTGGCGGCGCAGACAAGATCATCCGTATCCTCGTTGGCCTGGCGCTGATCGCCTGGGCTCTTTTCGGCGGCCCGGTCTGGGCCTGGATCGGCATCGTGCCGCTGGCAACCGGCGCGATGGGCTGGTGCCCGGCCTACACCCTGCTCGGCATGAACACCTGCCCGCTGAACAAGAAGTAAGTCTGCGGGGGCGGCGGCAGCACGATATGCCTGCCGCAAAAGCCCTGCGCGAGCGCACGTGCCCGCGAACGTGGCAATCGACCACCTTGCCCGCACGGGCGCGTGCGCTCGCGCGGCGCGCCTGTACCGCACACCCATACCCGATGGGTCAGTGACGGACCGTGCAGTGATTGGCGATTGCCACGTACTCTTCAACCGAGAGCTTCTCGCCCCGCAGCCCGGCATCAATGCCGAGCGCATCGAAATCGGCTTCATGCATGAACTCTCGCAGCGTGTTGCGCAGCGTCTTGCGGCGCTGGCCAAACGCGGCAGTGACGATGCGACCGAGCAGCGCCTCATCCTTCGCGCCGAGTTGATCCAGCGGTAGCGGCGCCATGCGCACGATGCTGGACATGACCTTCGGCGCTGGGCGGAAGGCGGTCGGGGGCACGTCGAAGAGCCGCCCCATGCGAAAGCGGTACTGCAGCATCACGGAGAGCCGCCCATACTCCTCGGTACCCGGCTCGGCCACCATGCGCATTACCACTTCCTTCTGCAGCATGAAGGTCATGTCCTTCACCCTGTCGGCGAAGCTGGCGAGGTGGAACAGGATCGGTGTCGAAATGTTGTACGGCAGGTTGCCGACGATGCGCAAGGACGCGCCACCCTCCGCGGCAAGGCTGCCAAAATCGAACTTCAATGCGTCGCCCTCATGCACCGTGATCTGTGCCGGCGTGTAGCGCTCGTGCAGGCGCGCGATCAGGTCGCGGTCGATCTCGACGACGTGCAGATGCCCGAGGCGCTCGATCAACGGAGCGGTCATCGCCCCGAGGCCGGGGCCGATCTCGACCATGAGATCACCCTTCAGGGGCCGGATCCCATCGATGATCTTGCGGATGATGTTGGGGTCGGAAAGGAAGTTCTGGCCGAAGCGCTTGCGGGCGCGATGGCCATCGGTTTCGAAATCTTGCATATGAGTCCCTCGCGGTCGCCCGGCTCAGTGTGCCGTACTGCGGGCCGCCGCCATGGCAAGCGCAAGCTCGACTGCGGCATACAGGCTGCCCGGGTCGGCGCGCCCGCTACCGGCCAGATCGAGCGCGGTGCCATGATCGACCGAAGTGCGGATGATCGGCAGGCCGAGCGTGACGTTGACCCCGCCACCGAAGCTCGCATGCTTGAGCACGGGCAGGCCCTGATCGTGATACATGGTCAGCACCGCGTCGCCCTTCTCGAGCGTGTGCGGCACGAACAGCGTGTCCGCCGGAAGCGGCCCCGTCAGCTGCATGCCCTCGGCGCGCAACCTGTCGAGTACCGGGAGGATGACGTCGATCTCCTCACGGCCCATGTGCCCGCCCTCACCGGCATGCGGATTGAGTCCGGCGACGAGGATGCGCGGCGCCCGGAGGCCGAAGTGGCGCACCAGGTCAGCGTGCAGGATGCGCAGCGTCTCTTCGAGCAGCGCGGGGGTGATCGCTGCCGGAACCGCGGCAAGCGGCAGGTGGGTCGTCGCCAGCGCCACGCGCATGCCTCCGCCCACCAGCATCATGACGACGCGTGCCGTACCGGTATGCGCGGCAAGGTATTCGGTATGGCCGGTGAAAGGCATGGTGTCACGCGCACCCAGCCCTTCGCAGATCACGCCCTTGTGCACTGGCGCAGTGACCATGGCCGCGAACTCGGCCTCGCGACAACCGGAGATCGCGCGATCGAGCAGGCCGAGCACGTAGGCGCCGTTGGCCGGCACCAGCACACCCGCCTGCGATGGCTGGGCGAGCGGCAGGTGCAGCACTTCGATGCAGCCGCGCGCGACAGGCACCTCGCGGCAATACGGAACGATGCGCACGGCACGCCCCAGTGCGGATGCGCGTGCGCGCATCAGCTCGATGTCGGCGAGCACGACCAGGCGCCTCGGCCAGTCACGCTCGGCCAGGCGCAGGCAGAGCTCCGGACCGACCCCTGCTGGTTCGCCGCTAGTGACGACGACGGGCAGCGCACCCGTGTCGGGCATCGTGCTCACTCCCGCTCGAGGCGGTAATCGACATAGGTGCTGTCGCGCAGCTGGCGCAGCCAGTCCTCATAGGACTGCTCGGCCTTGCGCTCGCGCAGCGCCATGCGGGCTGCGTTGCGCTTGCGTTCTTCGGTCACGTCCTGGACACGGCGCTCCACCACCTGGATGAGGTGCCAGCCGAAGGGCGAGCGTACCGGCATACTGACCTCGCCGGCCTGCAGCGCATCCATGGCGCGCTCGAACTCAGGCACCGTATCGCCAGGGCTGAGCCAACCCAGGTCGCCACCCCGACCGGCGGACAGGTCCGCAGAGTTCGCCTTGGCGAGCTCACCGAAATCCGCGCCGTTGATCACGCGCTCGCGGAGCGTCAGCAGCCTCGCCTCGGCATCGGCATCGGAGAGCACCTCGGAGGTCTTGATCAGGATATGACGCGCGCGCGTCTGTTCCAGTTGCTGGACGGCGTCGGCGCCGCCGCCGCGGACATCGACCAAACGCACGATGTGAAGTCCAGCGGCACTGCGCAGCACCGGCGAGGTCTCCCCCGGGCGCATGTTTCTGGCCACGTCGGCGAACAGCGCCGGGAGCCGGTCGAGCGGACGCCAGCCCAGGTTCCCGCCCGACAAGCCGTCCGGTGCATCCGAGACCTCGGCCGCTACGCGGGCAAAGTCCTCGCCCGAGCGCAGCCGCGTCATCACCTGTTCGGCGCGCCGTGCCACGGCCTCGATCTGCTCGGGCGACGCGCCCTCTGGCGTACGCAGCAGGATGTGGGCGACCGCGAACTCCTGCCCGGAGAACGCATCCGGATTGTTGGCGATGAAGTTGTCGATCTCCGCATCGGTCACGACGATGCGGTTGTCGACTTCTCGCTCGCGCAGACGGGTGAGCAGGATCTCGGTGCGGATCTCGTCGCGGAAGCGACTCCAGCCCACCCCGTCCTGCTCGAGCGCTGCACGCAGCTGCTCGATCGACAGCTTGTTGTTCTGGGCGATGCGCTCGATGGCGCGCTCGAGCGTCGCGTCGTCGACCCGCATGCCTGACTCGCCTGCCAGCTGCACCTGGGCACGCTCGACGATCAGACGCTCCAGAAGCTGCCTCGCCAGCACCTCATCCGGGGGGAGCTCGACGCCCTGGCGGCCGAGCTGTCGTTTGGCCTGCTCGATGCGCGCGCGCAACTGCTGGGAGGTGATGACTTCGTTGTTGACCACGGCGACGATACGGTCAACCTCGACCGCACGCGGTGCAGCATGGGCTGGCAGCGCAAGTGCGGCTGCGGCCAGGCCGATGGCGATGGCGACACGGGAACGGGCTAGGAGTCGGTTCATGTTCATTGAGTGTGGATTCACTGGACGGTGCTCACTCGACGCCGAACACACGATCGGCCGAGGAGTCGTTGATCTTGCCATAGCCCGGCACACTGCGCCGGATCAGGTTGACCGGATTCGAGCCGATGCCGGCAAGGTCGTTCAGTTCGAGCTGGATGAAGACTGCGTTGGTTACGTTGCTCTCGTCGATCGCAAAGCGGTGCATCGCAGTACGGAAAACCCAGCAGCCGCCATCGTACTCCAGACCTGCGATCGCCTCGGTGACGCGCTTGTCCTTGAGCGAATGCGTCACCCGCCCGACACCATACCAGTTGCGCGCGAGCGGCCACTGGCCGGAGACGTCGATGTCCTCGACGCCGACGATATCCCGGTCGATCGGCAGGTTGGGCGCATAGCGGTAGCTCAGGTTGAGCGTGCGGGCAAAGCCCGCCTGGTAACGAACGCTCGCATTCAGGCGATCGGTCTGGCCGGTCTGCGTGTTGTACTGCAGATAGGAGTCGATCGACACGCGCTTGTTGATCCGTCCGCCCAGGCCGGCAAGGATTTCGTTGCCGCGTCCGGCACGGCGCAACTCGTCCTCGCTGTACAGAAAGACCTGCTGGTCGGAGAAGTAGTAGCGCTGCCCGATCAGGGCGCGCAGGCGCTCGACTCCGGTATCGGAATCGATGAAGCGCGTGGTCAAGGCAGCGGTCAGATCGTTGGCATCGCCGATCCGGTCGCGACCGGAGAAGCGATTCTCGGAGAAGATCTGCGCGAAGCCCACATCGAACCGGTTCGAATCGAAGACCGGAATTTCCTTCTGGTCCTTGTCCTGCACGCGCAGGTAGTACAGCCGAGGCTCGAGCGTCTGCAGGTAGTCTCCACCGAAGAGCTGTGTTTCGCGCTCGAAGAACAGTCCGGAATCCAGCGACAGGATCGGCACCGAGCGCGTGATCGACGTCGTATCGAATGTCGATG
Organism: Thauera sp. AutoDN2; assembly: GCF_051280715.1. Classification (NCBI taxonomy): domain Bacteria; kingdom Pseudomonadati; phylum Pseudomonadota; class Betaproteobacteria; order Rhodocyclales; family Zoogloeaceae; genus Thauera; species Thauera sp. AutoDN2. Next base: position 109,510 of record NZ_JBNCAR010000002.1, read on the forward strand.
CGGGCGAGCGGTCGATGTCATAGCGGGAATAATGCACCCCCGCCTTTGGGGTCAGAAACCAGGCTGCGCCCTGCACAGGCAGCGAAACCTGGGGGTAGGCCACGAAACGGGTCGCCTCGTCGCGATCCTTCCTGGCGTCCTTGTGCTCGAAACGCGCCAGTTCGGTTTCGAGCGCTGCGGACACCCCCCCCGGTAGATCCGCGCGCAACGCGTTGACTTCGATCTGCGGCAGGCGACGGTAGGGCTCGGTGTTCGGTGCCTCCTCGTCGGGGCTCAGGGTCTGGTAGCGCTGTGCCAGCGCCGTGGCGTTCCACCAGCCGCCGGAGTACATCAGGCGCCCCTCACGCAGCAGGTTCACCCGCGAAGCCACACCGACGCTTGAGGAAAGATCCTCGAAATAGCTGTCGTCGGATACCGCGTTCAGATCGAGCGTGCCATAGAAATTCGGCGCAAAGCGGTGCTGGTGCTGGATCGAGCCCAGCCGCCGCTCCTCGCCCGTCACGCGGTCCTCGGGCATCCACTCGACACGCGTGATGCCACGATAGGCCTCGGCGAGATAGCGGAATTCGCCGCCGATCTGCACGCCGCGCCGGCCCATGAAGCGCGGCGCAATGGTGGCATCGTAGTTGGGCGCGATGTTCCAGTAATACGGTTGAGTGAAATCCAGCCCGGTCTTGTTCGACGAGCCGAAGGTCGGCGGCAGCAGGCCGGACTGGCGCTGTCCGCTGAGCGGGAACTCCGCCCATGGCAGCCAGAAGATCGGCGTATCCATGAACACGATCGAGCCGCCACGCGCAGTGCCGACCTCGCGGTCGTAGTCGAGGTCGAGCTCGCGGGCCCGGATGTACCAGTCGGGATCGCTCGGGGTGCAGGTGGTCCAGGTCGCGTTCTCGAGCCGGTACTGGTTCTCGCCCTCCAGCCGGAGCATGTCGGCATGGCCGCTGCCGGCGACGGTGCGAGGCGCATCGCCCGCCAGCGCGGGCGCCGTCGTGCGTGAGAGTTCGTATTGCGGAGACTCGACCTCGCCCACCCGGTCGCCCACTACCAGCCGCGCACGCGGGCCGCGAATGACGTCCCCCGCGCGGTCGAGCACCACGTTGCCCTCAGCCACCACCTCGTCGGTGAGTTCGCGATAGGTGACCTTGTCCGCCGTGAGCAGGGTATCGTCGCGCTGCAGTTCCGCCTCACCTTCTGCGACCAGTTCGATCCCGCGCGTGCCATGGATGCGCAGCGCAGTCACGGCCGTTCCGCCCGCAGCCGGGATCTGCCGCGAACCGGCTTGCCTCGCCCGCTCAGTGGCTGGCTCGGGGGCCGGCTCGGCGGTCGGTGCGACCGCAGGCGCGGTGGCGGGCGCGAGCGGCACGGCCGCAACCGGCTTGGTCGGCAGCGTGGCATCGCCCTGGACGCTGCCTTCCGCCCCGTCAGATGCCGGAGCGCGGGACGGCGGCGTCTGCGCAGCAGCGGGCCTGCGCAGCAGATCGGGCGAAACCTTGAGCACCGGCAGCGACTCGGCATGGGCCGCGCCCGACATGCAGAGCAACAGCAGCGGAATCAGACGAATGCGGGTGTTTGGAGCCATACGCGGAGCCATGCGGATCAAGCCTTTTCCGTTGTTCGCAATGTGCGTCTGCCCACCCGAACCACCGTGTTGATAAACTCGCGGATTCTACACGAACACCCGCGGAGATCCGGTTTGCATCGCCTCGAACAACTCAGGACCTGGCTCGCCGCCACGCTGCCCGGCCATCCTTTCGAACTCGCACCGGCCTCGGCCGACGCCAGCTTCCGGCGCTACTTTCGCGTCACCTTCGCCGACGGCAACCCTTCGCGCGTCGTCATGGACGCTCCGCCGGAGAAGGAAGACGTGCGCCCGTGGCTGCACGTGGCCGAGCTCTTCCGCGCCGCGGGCGCACACGTCCCCGAGGTGCTCGCGCAAGACCTCGACCAGGGCTTCCTGCTGCTGTCCGACCTCGGTTCGACCACCTATCTGCAGGCGCTCAAGGCGCAGGACGACCCGCAACGCGCTGCGCACCTGTACGCCGACGCACTCGGTTCGCTGGCGGCGATCCAATGCGCCAGCCGTCCCGGGGTGCTGCCGGAGTACGACCGCGCCCTGCTGATGCGCGAACTGCAACTCTTCCCCGAGTGGTACATCGCCCGCCACAAGGGCGTCACCCTGACCGAAGCCGAGACCGCCACGCTGAACGCAACGTTCGACAAGATCCTCGCATCCAACCTCGCCGAACCTCAGGTCTTCGTACACCGCGACTATCACTCGCGCAACCTGATGCTGCTCGAACCCGCCGAGGGCCGCGGCGCGAACCCCGGCATCATCGACTTCCAGGACGCGGTCTATGGCCCGATCAGCTACGACCTGGTGTCGCTGTTCAAGGACGCCTACATCCGCTGGGACGAGGAGTTCATCCTCGACCTGCTGATCCGCTACTGGGAAACCGCGAAAAAGCTCGGCCTGCCGGTGCGCGAGGCGTTCACCGACTTCCACCGCGACTTCGAGTGGATGGGCGTGCAGCGCCACATCAAGGTGCTCGGCATCTTCGCCCGCCTGTATCACCGCGACGGCAAGGACGGCTACCTCGCCGACATGCCGCTGGTGACGGACTACCTGCGCCGCGCCTGCAAGCGCTACCGCGACCTCGGCCCGCTGCTGAAGCTGCTCGACCGCCTCGAGCCCGAGGACGTGCAGGTCGGCTACACCTTCTGAGCGCGATGACGAAAGCGATGATCCTCGCCGCCGGGCGCGGCGAGCGCATGCGCCCGCTCACCGACCACACGCCCAAGCCGCTGCTGCCCGTCGGCGGCAAGCCCTTGATCGTGTGGCACATCGAGCGCCTGCGCGCAGCCGGCTTCAGCGAGCTTGTCATCAACCACGCCCACCTCGGCCACCGGCTGGAGGAAGCGCTCGGCGACGGTACCGCCTTCGGCGTGCGCATCGCGTGGTCGCCCGAGGCCACCGCACTCGAGACCGCTGGCGGCATCCGCCACGCCCTGCCGCTGCTCGGCGACGCACCCTTCATCGTCGTCAACGGCGACGTGTTCTGCGACGCGGATTTCACCGCTCTGCGTTCCGCCGCCGCGGATCTGCGCGCCGACGGCGCGCTCGCCCACCTGCTGCTGGTCGACAACCCCGCGCACCATCCGGACGGCGACTTCCATCTCGCCGCCGACAGCCGCATCCGCGCCGATGGCCAGCCGCGCCTCACCTTCTCCGGCCTGGGCGCCTATCACCCTGCGCTGTTTGCCAACCTGCCCGACAACAACCCGGCCAAGCTCGCCCCACTGCTACGCAACGCCATGAGCGCTGGCCAGGTCCGCGGCGAGCACCACAAGGGCTGCTGGATCGACGTCGGCACCCCCGAACGCCTGGCGGAACTCGATTGCCAACTCACCCGCGCAGGCTGAACCTCGCACCGGGTCACCCGTCGAACCGCAGGGGGCGCGGCGCCGGCGCCCCGACGCTCGACCGTTTCCCTGCCAGTGCCATAATCCCGCCCATGAACGCTCCCACGACTCCGAACCTGAATACCGCCGTGGCGGTCGCACCCTTCCGTGCCCGCCGCGATCGCCTGCTCGCCCGCATGCAGGCTGCCGGCGGCGGCGTCGCCATCCTGCCCACCGCCCCCGAGCGCGTGCGCAACCGCGACGCCCACTACGCCTACCGCCACGACAGCTACTTCTATTACCTCACCGCCTTCCGCGAGCCCGAGGCGGTCGTCGTGCTCGTCGCCGGCCAGGAGACGAAACAGATCCTCTTCTGCCGCGAGAAGAACGAGGAACGCGAAATCTGGGACGGCTATCGCTGGGGCCCCGATGCGGCGCGCAAGGCCTTTGGCTTCGACGAGGCGTGGACCATCGGCGACCTCGAGAAGCGCCTCCCCGACTACCTCGCCGACCAGCCCCTGCTGTGGACCAGCCTTGGCTACGACAACGACTGGGACGCGAAGGTGCTCGGCGCACTCAACGCCGTGCGCGACAAGGCCCGCACCGGCCTCACTCCACCGCATTCGGTGCGCGACCTGCGCGCCGAGCTCGATGAGATGCGCCTCGTCAAGGACGTCTCCGAGCTCGCAACCATGCGCCGCGCCGCGCAGATCTCCGCCGACGCCCACTGCCGCGCCATGCGCGCCACCCGGCCGGGGCGCTTCGAGTACGAGATCGAGGCCGAGTTGCTGCACGCCTTCCGCGCCGCCGGCAGCCAGGCACCGGCCTACACCTCGATCGTCGCCGGTGGTGCCAACGCCTGCGTGCTGCACTACGTCGACAACGACAAGCCGCTCGCCGACGGCGACCTGCTGCTCATCGACGCCGGCTGCGAGCTCGACGGCTACGCCTCCGACATCACCCGGACCTTCCCTGTCAACGGTCGCTTCTCCGGCCCGCAGCGCGCGGTCTACGAGATCGTCCTCGCCGCCCAGGCGGCTGCGCGTGAGGCCACCCGTCCCGGTGCGCACTGGAACCAGCCCCACGACGCCGCGGTGAAGGTGCTTGCCCAGGGCATGCTCGACCTCGGCCTGATCAAGGGCAGCCTCGACGGCGCGCTCGAGAATGGCGACTACCGCCGCTTCTACATGCACCGCACCGGCCACTGGCTGGGCATGGACGTGCACGACGCCGGCGAATACAAGCTCGGTGGCGAGTGGCGGCCGCTGGTCGAAGGAATGGTCCTGACCATCGAACCAGGCTGCTATATCCGCCCCGCCGACGACGTGCCCGAGGCCTTCTGGAACATCGGCATCCGCATCGAGGACGACGCGGTGGTCACCGCAGCCGGCTGCGAGCTGATCACCGAAGGCGTGCCCAAGACGGTCGCGGACATCGAGGCCCTGATGCGAGACACGCGCCATGCCTGAGAACGCTCCCGAGCACGTCCATGACCTGCTGATCGTCGGCGCCGGCCCGGTCGGCCTCGCGCTGGCGCTGGCACTGAAGGACGCCGGCCTCGACATCGTGCTCGCCGACGCACGGGCCCGCGAAGCGGTCACGAAGGACCCGCGCGACCTCGCGCTCGCCCACGGCACCCGGCTCACACTGCAAGGCCTCGGCGTGTGGGATGGGCTGCCGAGCACCGCGATCGAGCACATCCACATCTCGCACCAGGGGGGGCTCGCTCGCACCCTGATCGACGCCGCCGAACACGACCTGCCCGCGCTGGGCTACGTCGCCTCGGCCGGCGCGCTCGCCGCAGCCCTGCGCAAGGCGGTCGATGCAGCGGGCATCCCGGTGTTCGACGAGACCGAGATTACCAACGTGGCCGCGGGCGAGGACGACGTGATCGCCAGCCTCACCGGCGCCGGCCGTCCCGCCCCCACGCTGCGCGCCCGCCTGGCAGCCTGCGCCGAAGGCGGCCTGCGCGCGGGCGACCCCAACGTGGTCGAGCACGACTACGGCCAGCATGCGCTGATCGCCGACGTGCAGGTCGCCGGCGGCCACCGCCACACCGCCTTCGAGCGCTTCACCCCGCAAGGCCCGGTGGCGCTGCTGCCCAAGGGCAATGGCTACGCGCTTGTGCATGTCGCCCACCCCGACACCGCCGACGAGCTGCTTGCGCTCGACGATGCCGCCTACCTCGCCCGCCTGCAGGCCCACATCGGCGGCCGCGCGCGGCTCACCGGCGTCGGCCCGCGCCTGCGCTATCCGCTGGTGCTGCGCTACCGGCGCTCGACCATCGCGCAGCGCACGGTGTGGCTCGGCAATGCGGCGCAGACCCTGCATCCGGTCGCCGGACAGGGCTTCAACCTCGCGTTGCGCGACGTGTGGGCGCTCGCCGACGTTCTGCTGAAGGAAAGCGAGGCGACCGCTCGGCGCTCCGCCGACGCCGCGGCAAGACCATTCGACGCTGGCACCGCTGCCGTCCTCGCACGCTATGCGAACGCCCGCGGCCTGGACCGCCTCGGGACGATCCGCTTCACAGACACCCTGGTGCGCGTGTTCAGTAACGACTTTACCCCGCTGCGCCACGCGCGCGGCGCCGCGCTGTTCGCGCTCGACCTGATCCCGCCGCTGCGCAACTTCCTTGCGCGCCGCATGCTGTTCGGCGCACGCGCCTGGCCGTGATCGTCACCGCGTAGCCAGCAAAAAGGCCTGCCCCCGGACACGAGATTGCAGGCCTTTCGCTTCATGAGCGCCGCCATCGGGCGGCGCGATCTTCACGCGCCGATCAGAACGCCGGCACCACAGCGCCCTGGTACTTGTCGGCGATGAACTGCTTCACCTCGGGCGAGTTCAGCGCGGCGGCGAGCTTCTTCATCGCCTCGCTGGTGGCGCTCTCCTCGTGCGCCACCAGCAGGTTGGCGTAGGGCGAGCTGGCGTCCTCGATGAACAGCGAGTCCTTCAGCGGGTTCAACTTCGCCTCGATCGCGTAGTTGGTGTTGATCACCGCCAGGTCAACCTGGTTGAGGATGCGCGGAAGGGTCGCGGCCTCGAGTTCGCGGATCTTCAGCTTCTTCGGGTTCTCGGCGATGTCCTTCTGCGTGGCCGAGATGTTGTTCGGATCCTTCAGCGTGATCAGCCCGTTCTTCGCCATCAGCAGCAGCGCGCGGCCGGAATTGGACGGGTCGTTCGGAATCGCCACCGTCCCGCCCTCGGGGATGTCCGCCACCGCCTTGTGCTTGCCCGAATAGGCGCCCAGCGGCTCGACGTGCACCTTGGTCACCACGGTCTGGATGTCGTTCTTCTGCTTCTTCTTGAACTCGTCGAGGTAGGGCTGGTGCAGGAAGAAGTTGCCGTCGACGCGCTTCTCGTTCGTCTGCATCGAGGGCTGCACGTAGTCGGTGAACACCTTGATCTCGAGCTCCACGCCTTCCTTGGCCAGCATCGGCTTGACGAACTCGAGGATCTCCGCGTGCGGCACCGGGGTGGCGGCGATGACCAGACGGTCGGCGGCGGACGCGACCGAACCGGCGGCCAGGGTGAGCGTGCCGAGGGCGGCCGCCAGCAGTTTGCGCAGGGTAAACGACATCGTTGAAGTCTCCTTCGTGGGGATCACTTGCGGGTGAAATACAGCACCAGGCGGTCGCCCGAGTACTGGATGATCTGGACGAGCACGACCAGCAGGGCGACGGTGATCACCATCACCTCGGTCTGGAAGCGCTGATAGCCGAAACGGATCGCGAGGTCACCGAGGCCACCACCGCCGATCACGCCGGACATCGCAGCATAGGACATCAAGGTGATCGCCGTCACGGTGACGGCGGCGATCAGCCCGGGCAGGGCCTCGGGCAGCAGCGCGCCGAAGATGATGCGTGCGGTGCGAATGCCCATCGCCTGGCAGGCCTCGATGACGCCGCGGTCGACCTCGCGCAGCACGTTCTCGACCAGGCGCGCGAAGAAGGGTGCGGTGCCCACCACCAGCGGCGGAATCGCGCCCTCGACGCCGAGCGAGGTGCCGATCAGGATCACCGTGACCGGGATCATCACGATCAAGAGGATCAGGAAGGGCACCGAGCGCAGCACGTTGACCACGAACGAGAGCACCGTATAGACGAAGCCCTGCTCCAGCAGCTGACGCTTGGCGGTGACGAACAGCAGGATGCCCAGCGGCAGCCCGAGCAGGATGGTGAAGAACAGGGACACGCCGGTCATGACCAGGGTTTCCCAGGTCGCGATCCAGATGTCGCTCCAGTCGATGACGGACAGGTCCATTACTGCAGCACCTCGTGGTGGATCTGGTGGCGGTCGAGCTCGGCGAACACCGCGCGGATGTCGTCCTCGCCGCCTTCGAGCTCGAGCAGCAGCTGGCCGAAGGGCACGTCCTTGATGCTGGAGACCTCACCCTGCAGGATCGTCACCTGCACCTTGGCGCCGGCCATGATGCGGCTGAGGATGGGCTGGTAGGTCACGTCGCCGATGTAGGTCAGGCGCACCAGCGTGCCGCGCAGCTTGTCGCTCATGTAGGCGCGCGCCGGGTCGAAGCTCGCCGCAGCGAGCGCGTCGCTCTGCGCCACCATGCTGCGCGTGACCGGATGCCGGGGATGCAGGAATACGTCGACGACCTTGCCGGACTCGACGATGCGCCCACCGTCGATCACCGCGACGCGGTCGCAGATCGTGCGGATGACCTGCATCTCGTGGGTGATGAGCACAATGGTCAGCCCCAGCTGGCGGTTGATGTCGAGCAGCAGGCGCAGGATGGACTGCGTTGTCTCGGGATCGAGCGCCGAGGTCGCCTCGTCGCACAGCAGCAACTGCGGGCGGTTGGCCAGCGCACGCGCGATGCCCACGCGCTGCTTCTGCCCGCCGGACAGCTGCGAGGGGTACTTGTGGCCCTGCTCGGACAGGCCGACCAGCGCCAGCAGCTCCTTCACCCGCGCGGCACGCTCGGCGGCATTGCCCTGCCCGGTCGCCTTCAGCGGCCAGTCGATGTTGTCGGCGACCGTCTTGGCATTGAGCAGGTTGAAGTGCTGGAAGATCATGCCGACGCGACGGCGCAGCGCGTACAGGCCTTCGCTGTCGAGCGTGGTGATGTCCTCGCCATCGACCAGCACGCGCCCGGCGGACGGACGCTCGAGCAGGTTCAGGGTGCGGATCAGGGTGCTCTTGCCCGCGCCCGAGCGGCCGATGATGCCGAACACCTCGCCGGTACCGATCTCGAGGTTGATGTCGGTGAGCGCCTCGACCTCGCGGCCGTCAGCCGCGCGATAGGTCTTGCGCAGGTTTTCGATACGGATCACGGCGAATGCCCCGGCGGGGAAAAAGCCGGCAATTTTACCTGCGGGCCGGGCTCGACACCACCACGTCGAGCTTGTAGGCTCCCCGCCACCCGGAGGCCGCCGCACACGCTCACCGCACCGATCCTGCAATGTCTGGCGCTCCTCCGCTCTCCCCCTCCGCATCCTCGCCCGAAGGACCGCGCATCATGCCGCATGACGACACGCTCTCCCCCGCCACCCTCGCCGCCCAGGGCGTGGGCGCAACGACGATGCCACACCGCGACATCGTGCCACCCATCCACATGGCGAGCACCTTCGAGCGCGACCCGGACGGGAGTCTGCCCGGCGGACGCATCTACGCCCGCGACCTCAGCCCCGCCTACGACCCGGCCGAAGCCTTGCTGTGCCGCCTTGAGGGTGGCGCAGCTGCCGCGCTGTTCGCCTCGGGCATGGCCGCGGCCTCCGCGGTGCTGCTCGCGCTCAAGCCCGGCATGCGCATCGTGGCACCGCGCGACATGTACTGGTCACTGCGCAACTGGCTGGTGAGCTTCACCGGTAACTGGGGCCTGGCCCTGGATTTCTACGCCGACAGCGACGAGCTCACCGCCCTGCTCGCACGCCCGGCAGACCTGGTCTGGGTGGAGACGCCCGCAAACCCAACCTGGGAGGTCCTCGACATCGCCCAGGCAGCCGGGCGTGCGCATGCGGCAGGCGCGCGCCTGGTGGTGGACTCCACCGTATCCACACCGGTGTTCACCCAACCATTGGCGCTCGGCGCCGACATCGTCATGCACTCGGCAACGAAATACCTCAACGGTCACTCCGATGTCGTTGCCGGCGCACTGGTCACGCGCGCCGAGGACGACTTCTGGTCCCGCATCCGGACCGCGCGCCAGAACGGCGGCGCGGTACCCGGCCCCTTCGAGGCCTGGTTGCTGGCACGCGGCCTGCGCACGCTGTTCCCGCGCGTGCGGACCGCCGCCGCCTCGGCACTGCGCATCGCACAGCACTTCGAACACCATCCGGCGCTGGTCGCGGTGCTCTATCCCGGCCTACCCTCGCATCCTGGCTACGACATCGCCTGCCGCCAGATGAAAGGCGGCTTCGGCGCCATGCTGTCGCTGCGCGTCAAAGGCGGCGAAGGTGCCGCACGCCGGGTCGCGGGCACCGTGAAGATCTTCCGCCGCGCAACCTCGCTCGGCTCGGTCGAAAGCCTGATCGAGCACCGTGGCCCGATCGAGGGCCCGGGCACACGCTGCCCGCTCGATCTGCTGCGGATCTCGGTCGGCATCGAGGACGCCGACGATCTGATCGCAGACCTCGAACAGGCCCTTCGGGACGCGAGCCAAGACTGAGGAATCGGGGCGCCGGAGCGCCCCCGCCGCACGGTGGGTTGCATGCATGCAACGGCCTTCGCGCCCAAGGGCCTGAGCGATGGGGTAAAATGCCGCCCTTTCCCCTGTCCGCTCCCCAGCCCGTCCCCGCCATGCAGTTTGCCGGCTTCACCTTGCGCAACAATCTGTTCGTCGCCCCCATGGCCGGCGTGACGGATCGACCCTTCCGCCAGTTGTGCAAGAAGCTGGGCGCAGGCGTAGCCGTGTCCGAGATGGTCACCTCCAACTCGCTGCTGTACGGCAGCGAGAAGACCCGCCGTCGCGCCGACCACACCGGCGAGGTGGATCCGATCTCGGTACAGATTGCAGGCGCCGACCCGGCGATGATGGCCGAGGCGGCAAAGTACAACGCCGACCGGGGCGCGCAGATCATCGACATCAACATGGGCTGCCCGGCCAAGAAGGTGTGCAACGTGATGGCGGGCTCGGCGCTGATGCAGGACGAGCCGCTCGTGGCGCGCATCCTCGAAGCGGTGGTCCGGGCCGTGCCGGACACCCCGGTCACACTCAAGTTTCGCACCGGCTGGAACCGCGCAAACAGGAACGCCCCCACGATTGCCCGCATCGCCGAACAGTCCGGCATCCGCGCGATCGCCATTCATGGCCGCACGCGCGCCGACCAGTACATGGGCGAGGCCGAGTACGACACGATCGCCCACGTCAAGACCTTGGTGAGGATCCCGGTGATTGCCAACGGCGACATCACCAGCCCGCAAAAGGCGAAGCACGTGCTCGACTACACGGGCGCGGATGGCGTCATGATCGGGCGCGCGGCGCAGGGCCGGCCGTGGATCTTCCGCGAGATCGAGCACTACCTCGCGACCGGCGAGTTGCTGCCCGCGCCGCTGGTGAGCGAGATCCTCCAGGTGTGCCGCGAGCATCTCGCCGATCTCTACGCCTTCTACGGCGAAGACCGGGGTGTGAAGATCGCCCGCAAGCACATCTCCTGGTACACCAAGGGACTGGTCGGATCGGCCGCGTTCCGGCGTACGATGAACCAGATCCCGGACGTTCCCGCTCAGCTCGCGGCGGTGGACGACTTCTTCGGCCAACTCGCCGAAGCCGACGCGCGCCTGAGCTACGAGCACGACCAGGACGACGCCCCCGCCGAATATCCGCAGGAACTCGCCGCATGACCAGTCGCAGCAACGAAATCGCCGACGCCGTCGTCCGCACGCTGGACCAGTATTTCCGCGACCTGGACGGAGAACGGCCGGCCGCCATCCACGACATGGTGATCCGCAATGTCGAACGTCCGATGCTGGCGTTCGTCCTCGAGCGTGCCAACGGCAACCAGACGGTCGCTGCCGATATGCTTGGCATCAACCGCAACACCCTGCGACGCAAGCTCAACGACTACGAGCTGCTTTGAGCGACGCCGGGCACCGCCCGCCTTCCTCGACGGTGTTTCCGCCCGACCTTTCCTTTCCGACCTTCGCCTCAGGCCCCCAAAGATGAACGTGTCCCAAGCCCTGATCAGTGTTTCCGACAAGACCGGCGTGCTCGACTTCGCTCGCGAACTCTCCTCTCTCGGCATCAAGCTGCTGTCGACCGGAGGCACCGCAAGCCTGCTGCGCGAAGCCGGCCTGCCGGTGACTGACGTCTCCGAGCACACCGGCTTCCCCGAAATGCTTGACGGCCGGGTCAAGACGCTGCACCCGAAGGTGCACGGCGGCATCCTCGCCCGTCGCGACCTGTCCGAGCACATGGACACGATCGCCGCACACGACATCGGCCGTATCGACCTGGTCGTGGTGAACCTCTACCCCTTCCAGCAGACCGTGGCCAAGCCCGACTGTTCGCTGGAAGACGCGATCGAGAACATCGACATCGGCGGCCCGACGATGGTCCGCGCCGCAGCCAAGAATCACGGCAACGAGCAGGGTGGCGTGGGCATCGTCACCGACCCCGAGGACTACGGCTGCATCGTCGAGGAGCTCAAGTCCAACGCCGGCAAGCTCAGCCACAAGACCCGCTTTGCGCTCGCGGTGAAGGCCTTCACCCACACTGCGCGCTACGACTCGGCGATCTCCAACTACCTCACCGCGCTGGTCAGCAACGAAGCCGGCGACGTATCCCTGCAGACCTACCCCGAGCGCCTGCAGCTCGCCTTCGACAAGGTGCAGGACCTGCGCTACGGCGAAAACCCGCACCAGACAGCGGCCTTCTACCGCCAACCGGGCGCAGCCGAGGGTGGCGTTGCCGGCTACACCCAGTTGCAGGGCAAGGAGCTGTCGTACAACAACATCGCCGACGCCGACGCGGCCTGGGAGTGCGTCAAGGCCTTCGACGGCCCGGCCGCCGCCTGCGTCATCGTCAAGCACGCCAACCCCTGTGGCGTAGCCGTCGCAGCCAGCCCGCTCGAGGCCTACAAGAAGGCCTTCTCCACCGACCCCACCTCGGCCTTCGGCGGCATCATCGCCTTCAACGGCGAAGTGGACCGCGCCGCAGCCGAGGCGGTGTCGGCACAGTTCCTCGAAGTGCTGATCGCGCCTGCCTACGCCGCCGACGCGCTCGAATTGCTCGCCAGCAAGAAGAACGTGCGCGTGCTCACCTGTCCGCTCGGGCAGCCCGCGGGCGCCTTCGACTACAAGCGTGTGGGTGGTGGCCTGCTGGTGCAGAGCGCGGACGAAGCGCGCATCCAGATCGCCGGCCTCAAGGTCGTCACGCAGCGCGCCCCCTCCGATACCGAGATGCGCGACATGCTGTTCGCCTGGCGCGTGGCCAAGTACGTCAAGTCCAACGCCATCGTGTATTGCAAGGACGGCATGACCATCGGCGTCGGCGCCGGCCAGATGAGCCGGGTCGACTCCGCCCGCATCGCCAAGATCAAGGCGGAGAACGCCGGCCTCCAGATCGGTGGCTGCGTGGTCGCCTCGGACGCCTTCTTCCCCTTCCGCGATGGCCTCGACGTGCTCGCCCAGGCCGGTGCCACCGCGGTGATCCAGCCCGGCGGCTCGGTGCGCGACGAGGAGGTGATCGCCGCGGCCGACGAGCAGGGCATCGCCATGGTGTTCACCGGCTACCGGCACTTCCGCCACTGAGCACGACCGTCCCCGCAGAGAATCGGAGCAGCCCATGAAAGTCCTCGTCATCGGTTCCGGCGGCCGCGAACACGCGCTGGCCTGGAAACTCGCCCAGTCGCCCAAGGTCACCCGCGTGCTGGTGGCGCCGGGCAACCCCGGCACCGCGAGCGAGCCGAAGCTGCAGAACGCGCCGGTCACCGACATCCCGGTGCTGGTGGAGTTGGCGAAGCGCGAGCAGGTGGCGTTCACCGTAGTCGGCCCCGAAGCGCCACTTGCAGCGGGCGTGGTGGACGCCTTCCGCGCGGCTGGCCTGCCGATCTTCGGACCGACCAAGGCCGCGGCGCAGCTCGAGAGCTCCAAGGACTTCGCCAAGCAGTTCCTCATCCGCCACAACATCCCGACCGCAAAATACCGCACCTTCTCCGATGCAGCCGCGGCCCATGCCTACATCGATGCCGAGGGTGCGCCGATCGTGATCAAGGCCGACGGCCTTGCTGCGGGCAAGGGCGTGGTGGTGGCGATGAGCGCCGAAGAGGCGCATGGCGCGATCGACATGATGCTGCTGGATAACCGCATGGGCGATGCGGGTGCCCGGGTGGTGGTCGAAGAGTTCATGGAGGGTGAGGAGGCGAGCTTCATCGTCATGGCCGACGGCCGGAATGCGCTCGCACTCGCCACCAGTCAGGACCACAAGCGCCTGAAGGACGGGGACGAAGGCCCGAACACGGGCGGCATGGGCGCCTACTCGCCTGCGCCGGTCGTGACCCCGGACGTGCATGCGCGCGTGATGCGCGAGGTCATCAGTCCGACCCTTGCGGGCATGGCCGCAGACGGCCTGCCCTACACCGGCTTCCTCTACGCCGGCCTGATGATCGACGGCGAGGGGCGTCCGCGCGTGGTGGAGTTCAACTGCCGCATGGGCGACCCCGAAACCCAGCCGATCATGATGCGCTTGAAGACCGACCTCTCCGACCTGATCGAAGCCGCGATCGCAGGCAAGCTGGATCAGATCGAAGCGGAATGGGACCGGCGCTTCGCGCTCGGCGTCGTGCTCGCCGCTGCCGGCTACCCGGAGAGTCCGCGCAAGGGCGATCCGATCGCAGGGCTGCCGGCCGGCGAGATCGAGGATGCACACGTCTTTCACGCCGGCACGGCAATGCAGGACGGCAAGATCGTCACCGCCGGCGGCCGCGTGCTGTGCGTGACCGCACTCGGCGACAACGTGCGCACTGCACAGAAACGCGCCTACGAACTTGCGGACGCCATCACCTTTGACGGTCGCCAGTACCGTCGTGACATCGGCCATCGCGCACTCACCCGCAAGAACTGAATTTCCCGGAGCGGGGAATCCGGGCATCCGAATGCGCACTGCGGCGCCAGCCACGACTGACAAGGTGGGGCGGGCGGGCTATCCTGCTGTCAAGCGTGCGATCCTCGCACGCTTGACCCAGAAACCCGTCAAGGAGGCGCGGATGTCCGTGAAATTCGAGATCACCAAGAACGACAAGGGCGAGTTCCACTTCAAGCTGGTCAATGCCGAGGGCAAGACCCTGTTGCGCAGCGAAGGCTACAACGCCAAGGCAAGCTGCACCAACGGCGTCGAGTCCGTGCGCAAGAACGCCGCTGAAGACAAGCGCTACGAGGCATGTACCGCCTCGGACGGTCGCCCTTATTTCAATCTCAAGGCGAGCAACGGCCAGATCATCGGCACCAGCCCGATGTTCGCGGACGCAGCCGCCTGCGATGCGGCTATCGCCGCAACCAAGGCCGGCGCCGCCGATGCATCGGTCGACGACAAGAGCTGAGACGCAATGACTAATCCCGCCATCATCAAACCCTGGTTCACCGATCTTCAGCAGCGCATCGTCCGCCGGCTCGAAGCCTTCGACGGCAAGCCTTTCAGGGCGGACGGCTGGGAGCGCCCGGGCGGTGGTGGCGGGCTCACCCGCGTCATCGAGGAGGGAGACTTCTTTGAACGTGCCGGAGTGAATTTCTCGCATGTGATGGGCGACGGCATGCCGGCCTCGGCCACCGCACACCGTCCCGAACTGGCCGGTCGCCGCTTCGAGGCCATGGGCGTCTCGCTCGTGCTGCACCCCCGCAACCCCTACTGCCCGACCGCGCACATGAACGTGCGTTTCTTCGTCGCGCTGGCCGACGGAAGACCGCCGGTGTGGTGGTTCGGCGGCGGGATGGACCTGACACCGTACTACGCCTTTGAAGAAGACGTCCGTCACTTCCACGCCACCTGCAAACGGGCGGTGCTGCCCTTCGGCGGCGAGGCCGAGTACGCCCGCCTGAAGGACTGGTGCGACCGCTACTTCTTCCTCAAGCACCGCAACGAAGCGCGCGGTGTCGGCGGCCTGTTCTTCGACGACCTGGGCGCAGACGGTGGCACGGATTTCGACACCGCCTTCGGCCTCACCCAGGCGGTCGGGAATGCGTTCGAGCACGCCTACCTGCCCATCGTCGAGCGACGCAAGGACATGCCCTATGGCGAGCGCGAGCGCGATTTCCTCGCCTACCGCAGGGGGCGCTATGTCGAATTCAACCTGGTCTTCGACCGCGGCACCCTGTTCGGGCTGCAGTCAGGCGGGCGCACCGAATCCATCCTGATGTCCATGCCTCCGATGGTGAAATGGCGCTACGACTGGAAACCCGAGCCCGGTTCGCCCGAGGCCGAGCTGTACGAAAAATACCTGAGCCCGCGCGACTGGGCCTGAGCGGCCGCACAACCGGCCCTCTGGCAGCTGCGCGAACACCCCCGAACACCCCCAAGCTGGTGCGCATCCGGCGGAATGAAAAACGCCCCGCAAGATTCTTCGCGGGGCGTTTTTGATTCCGGCCAGCAGGAATTTTCAGATGCCTGCGCTCAGACGCCTGCGCCGACCGCTACCCACTCGGCTGCAGCCCGGTAGTGCCGTTGGGCATCGGCCGGGCGCTCCAGGGTTTCGAACAGATGCGCGAGCGCAAGATGGGTGTCCACCTCGGGTTGAATACCCAGCGACGCTTCGAGGTAGCTCTGCGCCTTACCCCAGAGTTCGGTGCGACGGCAGAGTTGCCCCAGCGCGAAGAGCAGGCCCGCATCCTTGGGCTGCTGCTCCAGCCAGGACTCCGCCTTGTGCAGACAGGCATGCGCGTCATCGAGCGTACCCGTGCAGCAATCCGCATACAGGCGCGCCAGCCCGCTATCCCACTGCTCGTCCAGCAGCCGCTCCGCCTGCTTGCGCACGCGCGCTGCAAAACCGGCTTTCGCCATGAGCGGCAGCGCCTCCTCGACCAGGCCCCGATCCTCGAGCTCCTCTGCGGGGATATCGAGCCAGTAGCGCTCCAGCGTCGCCGGATCGCTCGCCAGAATCTGCCGCATGCGCCCGACATGCGCACTGCGCAGCCCCGGTGCAGCCTGCTCGGGCGTAAGCGCCTTGTGCTTGCGCAGCTGGCGCAGCGTATGAATCAGGTCGTCCCACTGGCCGAGCGCAAGCTGAACCTCCGACTCCAGGCGGAGCATGGCGATGTGCTTGTGGCCACGCTCCCGCAGTTGGGCGAGCCGTGCCCCCGCCGCCTCGAAATCGCGGCTCAGGATCGCCAGCTCGGCCTCCGTCATCAGGCAGGCGACCTCGCTCTCCTTTCCGCCCTCCGCTGCATGGCCAAGCCATTCCTGGTAACGGGGCTGATCCTGCAGCGCGTGCGCGGCACGGGCCGCCACCAGCGCCGCCATCGGGGATCCCTCACTTGCCGCGTATGCGTTCGACGCCGACTTAAGTGACTGCGAATAGCGGCCTTCGAACAGCGCGCTCATCGCGGCATTCAAGGCACGGTCAGCCTTCTGCCGGCGGCGGCGCTCACGCCACTGCGCGACCCTGGCCGGCAGCGACAGCGTGCGCGTGACCACGCGCAGCAGAATGTGTACCAGCGCCACGCCCACCACCAGGAGCACGATGAACAGGTTGAGGGAAATCTGCGCCCGCCAGGGCGACAGGACCACGAGGACGTAGCCATCATTCACGCCAGCGACCATCGCCACGCCGACGGCGACGGCGAAGATCGCGATAAGCCAGATCAGTGCGCGCATCGCCCCGTCCTCATTCGCTGGCCGCAGGCGCGGGCACGGGTTCTTCGGCAGGCTTGTCGGCGGCTCCGTCCGCAGCCTCGCCCATCCCTGCAGCAGCATCCGCAGCGCCCGCTGCCTCGCCGTTCGGCGCCAGGCCGTCGGTGGCTGGGGCGGATTCGGGCTCAGGCGCCTCCGACGCTGCAGACGCGGCCTCCGTTTCGACCTCATCCGCAGGCGCGGCGGCGGCCTTGGGGGGTTCAACCGGTTGCGGCGGACGGCCCGCGCGTACCTGCAGGTTGCGCAGCGCAGTGAATGTTTCGCTCAGATCGGGCGGCGTGTAGCGAATCTTCACTGCGCCAAGCGCCTGGAGTTCGCTAAGCACCAGCTTGACGCGCTCGTCGCCCTGGTCGAAGAAACGCTCGACCCAGCCGCGCGCCTGCGCGAGGTCGGTCTCGTAGGTGCGTCCATCACGTGCCAGCAGTGCAAGCCGTGCAGTGAGCAGGCGCAGCTTGAGATTTTCGCGCAGGAAGCTGCTCTGCTCCGGGGCGAGCAATACCGGCTCCTTGCCGTCCATGCGCTCGACGCGGATCACGGTACGCACCTCGTGCCACACGTCTGCAGCCACGGCCTGCGAAAAGCGCCAAGCCTTCTCCACCCAGCCAACGAAGCCGCCGCTCTGGGCGGGCCCAAGGTCGGCACCCACAGCGGCATCCGCCGACAGGGGGCGCTCGAAGGCAAGCGGCATCGCGTCGGCATGCTCAAGCAGGCGCTCGAGGCGGATGCTGAGCCCCGAGACGTCCAGCGCGGGCAGCAGGCGCAACTCGTCGATGTCACCCCCCAGCGCGCGACGCAAAGCCGAGAGCTGGCCACGGTCATGCAGCGCGAGCCGAGCCTCTGCTTCCTGCAAGGCGATCAGCGCGGCCTCCACGTTACCGGCGATCTGGAGTTGCTGTGCGGCGAGCGCGACGGCCTGTTCGACCTCCGCCACTACCCCTTCCTCGCGGCTGCGGGAGAGCTCCTGGTACATGGCCTGGAGCGCCTCAGCCTGCCCCTCGGTCACTTCGACCTTGGATTCGAGGGCGCCCAGCTTGCCCTGCAGCGAAGCGATGACTTCCTGCTGCTGGCGCACGATGCCCCGCGCTTCGGAGGCCACCGATTCGCCTTCCGAGAGGCGCTTGGCGAGTTCTTCGCGCAGCGTGACGGCCTGCGCCTGCGTATCGCGCACCTGCCAGATCGACCAGCCGGCGCCGCCGACGGCCACCAGCGCAACCAGCAAGGCCCACCAGCCCAACGTGCTGCGTCCGCGTTCAGGCTGAGTGTCTTCGCTTACTGCAGGTTCCGCCGGGGGCGGTACGGCAGGAACGTCCCCGGCTGGGGCCTGCTCGCCATCCGGCTGCTGGCGCGCACCTTCCGACTGCTCCGGCACGCGGTTTTCGGGAAGGTCTCGGGTCTCCCCCGGAGAGGATCTTTCAGCGTCCTCGGCCGACGCTTGCTGAGACGCTGGCGGCTGAGTCAGGGCGGGGATCTCTTCTTTCATGGTTCAAGTTTAACCAAAGTGGTTCACGAGCGTCTGCATCAGACCGTCGTCGCCCGCCGGCGTCTCCACCACGTGGGTGAAGCCTGCCTCCCGGGCCTGCGCAACGATGCGCGGGTGCGATGCAAATACGGTTACTGCACACAGGGCGGCCAGGCCATCGGCGCCCAGCATCTGACGAAGGTTGCGCACGCCCTCGCTGCTGGTAAGCAGCAGGCCGTCCACCTTTCCGCGCGCTACCGGATCGAGCAGTTGCGCGGGATCATTGTCGGGACAGAATCTTCGGTAACAGGTGACATATTCCACGCTTGCGCCCCGTTCACGCAAGGTGTCCGCGAGCAATTCACGCCCCCCGTCCCCACGCAGGATCAGAACCCTGCGCCCGGCGACCGCCTGCGCGGAGAACTCCGGCAGGGCGATCACCGCCTCGCTGTCGAATCCGTGCTGCGGCGCAATGACCTGCTCGAAGCCATAACCGCGCAGCACGCGCTCGCTGCCCTTGCCCACCGTCGCCACGCCGAGCGTGCGAGGCCAGGCACGGCGCGCCAGCACGAACTGCATCGCGTGATGAACGGCATTGGGGCTTACGAAGAAGGCGAGATCGAACTCGTCCAGGCGCGGAACGATCGCCTCGAGCGGCGCAGAATCAAGCGCGGGACCGACGGCAATGACGGGAAACAGCAGCGCGTTGCCGCCGAGGGCACGAATGCGCTCACACAGGCTGCCCGCCTGTTCGCGCGGGCGCATCACCACGAGCGTGCGTCCCGCCAGGGAACCTGCGAGGTCCGGAACGGCGGAGACGTCAGCGGTTGGGGGCATCATCGCACGTCTCCGAAGGCCGCTTAGCCGATATCGGCAAGGATGGCTTCGGCGCCTTGCGCGCGCAGCTCTTCAGCCAGCGCGCGACCTAGCACCGCAGCGTCTGCCGGCGCGCCCTCGCGCTCGGCACGCACGATCTCGCTGCCGTCGGGACGCGCGACAAAGCCGCGCAGCCACAGGCGCCCCGCACGCATGATCGCGTAGGCACCGAGCGGAACCTCGCAGCTGCCGGCCAGCGCGCGGGCAACCGCGCGCTCGGCCACCACGCAGGCGGTGGTCTCGGCATCGACCAGCGGCTGCAGCCACTCGATCACGTCGGCGCGCGCGGCTAGACACTCGATGCCCAGCGCGCCCTGCCCCGCGGCAGGCAGCGAAACCTCCGCCGGCATCACCGAGCGGATGCGCTCGCCCATGCCCAGACGGGTCAGGCCTGCAGCAGCCAGGATGATTGCGTCGTACTGGCCTTCGTCGAGCTTGCGCAGGCGGGTGTCGAGGTTGCCACGCAGGCTGGTCACGCCGAGGAACGGGTATTGCGCGTGGATCTGCGACTCGCGGCGCAGGGACGAGGTCCCGACCACCGCCCCCGGAGGCATGTCGGCCAGGCTCTCGTAGCGGTTCGAGACGAAAGCATCGAGCGGCACTTCTCGCGCGCAGATGCAGGGCAGCGCGAACTCGGCCCCCATCTCCATCGGCACGTCCTTCATTGAATGCACTGCGATGTCGGCCCGACCGTCGAGCAGGGCGGTTTCGAGCTCCTTGACGAACAAACCCTTGCCGCCGACCTTGGCCAGGGGACGGTCCAGGATCTGGTCACCCCGCGTCGTCATGCCGAGCAGTTCGACCTGGCAGCCAGGATACAATGCCTCGAGCCGGGCCTTGATGTGCTCGGCCTGCCACAGGGCGAGACGGCTTTCACGGGTGGCGATGACGATGCGCTCGGGGCTTTTCTGGCTCACGATGGATACTTACCTGACAGGATGGGTTCATGCGGACAACACCTGGACACCGTCCCGGAGCAGCATCCGGGCTGGCATCGTTGGTGCGTGCGTTCGGCGGCATTCTAGCATGCGTGCCGATCGCGCTCTCGGCCGCCGGCACGGGCCTGACCGGCGCCCTGGATCTGGCGGGTGACGCAGCGGCGATGCGCGCTGCGAAGATGCCGATGGTCGTGCTCTTCAGCCAGGCAGGATGCACGTATTGCGACGCTGCGCGCACCTACCTGGTGCCGATGGCACAAGACCCCGCCAACACCGGCCGCACCCTCTTCCGGCAGATTGACATCGACTCGGACGTCCCGCTCAGCGACTTCGCCGGACGCAAAACCACCCATCGCAAGCTCGCCAGAACACTGGGGGGTCGCTTCACACCGACCGTAGTCGTGCTCGACGCCGATGGCCGCCTCCTCGCCGAGCCCATCATCGGCATGCGCCTGGCGGACTTCTACGGACAGTACGTCGAGAACGCGGTCGATGAAGCGCGCGCACGCCTTGCAGCACGCCCCTGAGCCTGCCACGCGGGCCGGCAGCGCGCACACTACAGGCCG
The DNA here is from genome assembly GCF_051280715.1 of Thauera sp. AutoDN2. Lineage (NCBI taxonomy): Bacteria > Pseudomonadati > Pseudomonadota > Betaproteobacteria > Rhodocyclales > Zoogloeaceae > Thauera > Thauera sp. AutoDN2. The sequence continues at coordinate 130,543 of NZ_JBNCAR010000002.1, forward strand.
AGCGCCTGGCGGACGTGTGGCCACTGCCGCCGGCTGACCGACAGGCGTTCATCCACGCCTTTGAGGATCACCTCCCAGTGCGCATCGCTGCTCTCGTGATCGCCTGCGCGCTCGACACCCTGCACGGCTTCACGCGCAACGAGGCAGTTGCGGTGCAAGCGCAGGAAACGCTGAGGAAACTCCTCCTCCAGATGCACCAGCGATTCATCCAACAGATATTCGCGCTCACAGGTGCGCGCTGTCACGTATTTCAGCTCGGCACGAAAATACAGGACATCGCCCACCGGCAGCAGCAGGATGCGCCCGCGCTCACTGACGCTGAAATGACGCCGCTCGCCCGGCGCCATGGCCGCCAGCGCGTTGTCGTCGGGCACGCTGCGCCGGACCTCGACCTTGGCGAGCGCCGCTGCAAGCCGCTCTGCCCGCACCGGCTTAAGCAGGTAGTCGACTGCGGCCAGCTCGAAGGCCTCGACCGCGTATTGGTCGTAGGCAGTCACGAAGATCACTGCCGGCGGCGCCTCCAGCCGCGCGAGATGGCGGGCCAGTTCCACACCGTCCATGACCGGCATGCGGATGTCCGCCAGCACCACGTCGGCCGGCGCGTCCTCGAAGAGGCGCAGCGCCTCCTCGCCATTGGCGGCCATCCCGACGATGCGGGTCGGGTGCGGACCGGAAATGTCGCCGAGCAGGTCGCGCAGGCGGGTGCGCGCAGGCGCCTCGTCATCGACGATCAGTACGCGCAGCGCCGCAAGAATCGGCGTATCCATGCTCATTGTCTGCATCAGTCCCTCGTCCGGTAAGGCAGTTGGATGCGCACACGATAGCGCCCGCCGCTCTGCTCGATCTCGAGCCCCGCCTCAAGATCGTAGAACAGGGTCAGCCGCTCACGGATGTTGTCGAGCGCCATGCGGTTCCCGGCATGATGGCGCACCGCATCGCACACCGGGTTATCCACCTCCAGGCGCAGCATCTCGCCGCGCCGGGCGATGCGTACCACCACCTCGCCCGCTTCGGTCGAGGGCTCGATACCGTGGTAGACGGCATTCTCGACCAAGGGCTGGAGCAACAGCGGAGGCACCCGCGCGCGCAGCAAGGCCTCTCTACCCTCCGAGCCGGGGCCAGCATCGAGGGCCGCGCCATGCCGAACACCCTCCGCATCTGCCCGGGCGCCACCATCGAAAACCCAGCGCACCGTCAGGCGCTCACCCAGGCGCAGGCGCTCGAGATCGACATAGCGCTCACACAGCGCCAGCTCGTCGCCGAGTGGCACACGCTCCCGGTTGTCCTGCATCAGGGCACGAAACAGATCGGCGAGTTCCTCCAGCGCACGCTCGGCGCGGCGCGGATCGGAACGGATGACGCCGAGTACGCCATTGAGACTGTTGAAGAAGAAATGCGGTCGGATGCGTGCAGTGAGCGCCATCAGCCGCGCTTCGGCCAGCGCGGGAGAGTAGCGCCGATTGCGGTAATCAAAATAAAGCAGGGTCGCCGCACTCGCCAGCCAGCTCCACGCTAACGCACGCAGCAGGGTTGCTCCGCCGGCGCCGAGAAGCGGCGCACTGACGACCACCGCAGCGCTGGCCAGGCCGAACACCGCCAGTGGCCCGTAATGCCCCCTGCACTGGTGCAGCCAGGGCGAGAATAGATACAGCAACAGCACCGCAAGCAGCAAGGGCAGCTCGACCCGCCCAGCCATCAGCGCGAGCTGGGCGCCGAGCTGATCGAACTCGTCACCGCGGATTGCCACCGTGAGCAACGCCAGCAGATTCACCACCAGCAGCACACGCAACATCACGCCGAGGTTACGGAAATCGGGCAACCCCGCCACGGCGAGTCTGGAAGGCTTTTGCTTTATACTTTCCGGCATTTCTGTGCGCCGCAAACGCGGCGTTCCCCCTGGCTCCCGGCTGGATGCAACCTGCCGGTCCGATCGTCTTTCGCACCCCCATTATGACAGACACCACGATACCGGCCGCTGGCGACAACGAACCCGCCAAGGCCTGGTCCGGCCGCTTCACCGAACCCGTCTCCGACCTCGTCAAACGCTACACCGCCAGCGTGTTCTTCGACCAGCGCATGGCCGCACAGGACATCCGCGGATCGCTCGCACACGCGAAGATGCTGGCGAAGCAGGGCATCATCGGCGCGCAGGATCTGGCCGAGATCGAGCGCGGCATGGCCCAGATCGCCGGCGAGATCGAGCGCGGCGAGTTCACCTGGAGCCTCGATGACGAGGACGTCCATCTCAACATCGAGAAGCGCCTCACCACGCTGGTTGGCGACGCGGGCAAGCGCCTGCATACGGGCCGCAGCCGCAACGACCAGGTTGCCACCGACATCCGCCTGTGGCTGCGCGACGCGATCGACCAGATCCTCGCGCTGATCACCGACTTCCAGCGCAATCTGCTGGATCTCGCCGAAGCCCACGCCGGCACGCCGATGCCTGGCTTCACCCACCTGCAGGTGGCGCAGCCGGTGACCTTCGGCCACCACCTGATGGCCTATCTGGAGATGAGCCGGCGCGACGCCGAGCGCTTCGCCGACTGCCGCAAACGCGTCAACCGCCTGCCGCTCGGCAGCGCGGCGCTCGCCGGCACCAGCTACCCGATCGACCGCGAGTTCGTAGCGGCCGAGCTCGGCTTCGACGAGGTCTGCTACAACTCGCTCGACGCAGTGAGCGACCGCGACTTCGCGATCGAATTCTGCTCTGCTTCCGCGCTGCTGATGACGCACTTGTCGCGGCTGTCGGAAGAACTGATCCTGTGGATGAGCCCGCGCGTGGGCTTCATCGATCTCGCCGACCGCTTCTGTACCGGCAGCTCGATCATGCCGCAGAAGAAGAACCCGGACGTTCCCGAGCTGGTGCGCGGCAAGACCGGTCGCGTCAACGGTAGCCTGATCGCCCTGCTCACCCTGATGAAGGGCCAGCCGCTGGCATACAACAAGGACAACCAGGAAGACAAGGAACCACTGTTCGACACCGCAGACACGGTCATCGACACCCTGCGCATCTACGCCGACATGATGGGCAGCCGGATCGAGAACGGCAGCAAGGTATTCAACGTCCGCGTCAAGCAGGAGGCGATGCGGTCCGCCCTTACCCAGGGCTATGCCACCGCCACCGACCTGGCCGACTACCTGGTGAAGAAGGGCCTGCCTTTCCGCGACGCGCACGAGGCGGTTGCGCTCGCAGTGCGTGCAGCGGACATCAAGGGCTGCGACCTGCCGCAATTCACCCTGGACGAACTGCGCATCGCCATGGCCCACGTGCCAGGCGCCGCAGACCGACTCGGTGAAGACGTGTTCGCCGTGCTGACAGTGGAAGGCTCACTGGCATCGCGCAAGCACGTCGGCGGCACGGCACCCGAGCAGGTGCGTGCCGCGGTGGCCCGCGCGCGTGCCGCGCTCCTTGGCTGAAGACTGCCCTGCCACGACCGGCGCAGCCCCGGCCCCAGCACCGTTTCAGCCATGAGCGCGAGCCCCTCCCATCCCGGCCTCCCCGCCATCGAACTGGCGATGCGGGCCGCGACAGGAAACCGGTTCCACGTCGCCAGCGCGCAGCCGGTGGGTAGCGGCTCCATCCACGCCGCATTCATCGTTCAGGATGCAGGCGGCCAGCGCTACTTCGCAAAACTGGGCGAAAGCTGCCACGCCCCGATGTTCGCAGCGGAGGCCGAAGGCCTTGCCGCCATCGCCGCGAGTGACAGCTTCCGAACGCCGGCGGTGATCACGTGTGTGAGTGACGAGCGGTGCGCCGTGCTCGTTCTCGAGCACCTCGTGCTACGGCCGCTACAGTCCCCCGAAGACGGCACCCGCTTCGCCGATCTGCTGGTGAAGATGCACCAAAGGCGGGGAGAGCAGTTCGGCTGGGAGCACGACAATTTCATCGGCGCCACACGGCAGGCCAATCCCACACACGACAACTGGGCGCATTTTTTCGCCGAACAGCGTCTGCGCCCGCAGTTCGAGCTTGCGCGCATGAACGGCTTCGGCGGCGATCTGTACCGCCAGGGCGAGCGCCTGATCCCCCGTGTTCCAGCGCTCTTTCTCGACTATCGCCCGCAGGAGAGCCTGCTCCACGGCGATCTTTGGCACGGCAATGCCGCAATGCTGGACGATGGCACACCCGTGGTATTCGATCCTGCGGTGCATTACGGCGATCGCGAATCGGACCTCGCCATGAGCGAGCTGTTCGGCGGCTTTCCATCGAGCTTCTACGCCGAATACCGCGCGCGATGGCCGCTCCACGAAGACTACGAGCAGCGCAAGCCGCTCTACAGTCTGTACCACGTGCTCAACCACCTGAACCTGTTCGGCAAGGGCTACCTGCGCGAGGCGCTGCGGCTGGCCGCGCGGCTGAACGAGGAACTCGCTCGACGCAGGGACTAGGTCTTCAGCCTGTCCGCCGGCTGCGCAGCCGGCGCCAGCCCTTCGCCACGCCATGCCGCAGCAGCAGTCCGGGCGGCATGCGCATGTGGTGGTAACGCAGCCAGGCAAGGCGGCGCGCAAGCGTATCGCCGAGGCGCGGACGTGCCTCGGGCAGACGCGGCAGCAACACGCGCGCCAACATCCAGTCCATGAGCCGACGCGCAGCCGGCGGCGGCGGATCCGGCCAGAGCGCGGCGGGAACCGGGGTGTCGAGCCAGCGCTGGCAGGCCTGCAGCGCATGCCAGAACAGCCGCTGCGCGCCGAACTGCGCCACACGGGCAGCGAGCGCCCGCAGCGTCGCTTGATCCTGCGGCAGAGCACGCAGCATCGCATCGATGTCGAGCAGATCGCGCAGCCGTCCGTCGAGCTCGGTATCCTGAAACAGATGCACCACCGCATGGATGAGCTGATCAAGCGGGTCGAGCACGAAGTAGCGCGAGCCCGGCAGGCTCCGCTTCGCATCCCACAGCGCCATGGGATCGGGCCGGCAGCGACTGGTCACCGGCGCGATCCCATGATGCAGATCCAGCTCCAGCGCATGGCCCTCGGCCTGCATGGGGGGAAGCTCATGGCTCCACTCGCGGTAGTAGCGCAGGTCGTAAGGGTCGGTCACGGTCGAGCGCCAGCCGCCAGCTGCCAGCGCAGCCTCGGCCGCATCGAGCGCATCGCGACGAACCAGCAGGTCGATGTCGGCTGCAAGCCGCCCCTCGGCGAACGCCAGTCCCTGAGCGTGATACGCGGCACCCTTGATCAGCACCACCTCGATCCCGGCAGGCAGGACCCCGTCCAGCGCACGCAGCTCCTGCGCCAGCAGCTGGCGCCGCCAGGCGGCAAAATTCATTGCTGCCTGGAGGTGACCACGCGGCGGCTCGGGGAGCGCCCCCCAGCGCGCTGGATCGCTCGCCAGCCGGCGGCCGAGGGTGGCATGCACACGCGCCGCGCGCGCGAGGCGAACCACCCCCTCCCATTCGTCAAGCCCAAGCTCGCGGGCCTTTTCAGGGGTCTGCAGCACCGAGAGCAGCTCTGTCAGACCCGGTGCCTGCATGTCAGCCATCCGCCCCTCCCACCTGCTGGTCCAGCAGCGCATGCACGCACCGCACCGCATCATCCAGGCGTCCATACACGAGCTGATACGCCGGGCAGGCCTCCGCAAGATCCGCCACGGCATCGAAGCCGATACGCCCGAGCAGGCCGTAGTTGAAGCTGTTGAACGCGAGCCGCGTGAACGCCTGCTCCGGCGCCTGCGGCTGCAGTGTCAGCGCAGCCCCCTCGCGCCAGGCCGGAAAGAGGATCAGCCTCGGCTGTGCAGGGCGACGGATCGCCGCGACACTGGCCGCATCCGGCGCCAAGTGCGCCACGTCGCCCTTACGTGTGCCAGGGAAAGTCGGCCCAAGTTCAGCCCCGGCGTGGAAATCACGGATCACCTCGATCGAGGCATTCTTCAGCGCGACGGGCTTGAGCATGGGCAGGAAGTCGCCCTCCTGCGGACGCAGTACACCGAATTCGTCCGACAGCAGGCGCAGACCCGATAGCATCAGCGCCGCGGTCAGCGTGCTCTTGCCCGAGCCTGGAATGGCAGGCAGCACCACGGCGGCATCACCCCACGCGAGGACGCCTGCATGCAAAAGCACATACTGGTTGAAACGCTGCGCGAAGCTCCAATTGAGCCCCCACTCGTAATGAGGTAACGCGTGGCTGGCGGCGAAGGGATCGAAGGGCTGCACGCGATCGATCAGGAAACGCGACTGCGGGCGCAACCAGCGGCGAAGCCCGGCACCAGGCTCGATATCGACGTGGAAATCGACAAAGGGGAACGCATCCCCCAGCGAAAAATGCCGATACACGGATGCGAACGGCCCGCTGAACGCACCCACTGCGCTGCGCACGCGTACCACGCACGCGCCATAGTCCAGGCAGACCCCCTCGCCCCCCAAGCGTTTCTCGACCGACCCGACTCCCGCCGCGGCCCCTGGCCCCGCGCTTCCCGTAGGCGTCATGCGTCAAGCAACCCGATCTCTGCGAGCGCCGCGACCAGCGCGTCGAAATCTTCGCAAGATAGACCGGATTCGCGAGCGAGCTGCTGTTGCAACCGCTCCGGCGTCGCGGCCCCGGACGCAGCGAGCTCACAAACCACTGCTGCAATCGCCGCAAGCTCTTCGGGCAGCAGATGCGTCTGCCAGGTCAGAGAGTCGAAGACGACCGCTCCCTCGCCGAGGAAGCGCACTACCGAGCGCCTTGCCAGCACCGCGCGGGGTCAGGAGAGGATGACGGTATTACTGGCCGGGATGTTTGCCGAAGGCATCAGGGAGTTCCAGCACGACGCCCCCGCGACCGGCGCGATGTTGAACTGCGAGGCGTCGAGAACCAAGCCTTGGTCAGGGTAATTCAGCAGCACGTAGTGATACTCCCCTGCCCGCTGCGTGGGCGCATTCGCGCCGTTCGTGTGAACTTCGGCCAGGACAAGGGACGCAGAGCCATTCGACACGACGTACCACTGACTACCATAGTTGAACCCGATCGAACTCGAACTCTGCCCCTTGATCCGGAACGTCCAGGACTGGAACTGGGCCCGCACCCAACCGTCCCCTGCTGTGCTCACGACAGCCTGCACGGAACCGGGATCGAAGCGGGCGAGGCTCTTTGCGTCGCAGGTCGCGCTCGTGGCGGCAAGCGCCGCGCCGCTCGGCAGCGTAAAGACGACCGGCGCCGCGGCGGCTGACTTGATCAGGCGGCGGCGCTTCTCGTTGCTGGTTTTCTCTGGAGCGGACATAACGAATCTCTCTGCCTTGACTGTTCAGGACTCAGCTTAGTCCTTGCGAGTTCCTTTCGGGCGGTATTTGATCACACCTGCCATTCCATAAGCAAAAAACGCGCCTCGAAGGCGCGTCTTTCGGTCAATCCCTTATCTTTCATCAGCTTGCGCACGCAAGCAAGTTGAAGTCCCGCATCCGGCAATGATCCGATGTAAAAAAAACCGACATGCGGCCGGTTCAACCGCTGCGCTGCCGGGTCAGGCAGCGCCTTCGTCGGCTGCACCCGCGTCCTTCAGCAGTTGCTGCAGTTCACCGCTGTCGTACATCTCGCGCATGATGTCGCTGCCACCGACGAACTCGCCCTTGACGTAGAGTTGCGGGATGGTCGGCCAGTTGGAGTATTCCTTGATGCCCTGGCGGATGTCGTTGTCCGTCAGCACGTTTACGGCAAGCACTTCACGAACGCCACAGTTCCGGAGGATCTGCACCGCGGCGGAGGAGAAGCCGCACTGCGGAAACTGCGGCGAGCCCTTCATGTAGAGCACGACGGCGTTGTTGGTGACCTGATCGCGAATGACGTCCTGAATGTTCATGTTGGGGGCTTCTTAAAGTTGAGTTAACTGCTCGGGAATTCTAGAGAGCGACAAATGGGGCGTCAACCGCCACGCCCCAGCCATCGCCCGCCGCTCGCACGCTCAATGCCTGCGAGATCCTTCCATGAGGCAATGGCCGCGAATCCGGCGTCAGCCAGCAGGCCGCGCACCGCCACGGCCTGATCGTAACCGTGCTCCATGAGCAACCAGCCACCGTCTATCAGGCACGCCGGCGCGCCTGCGACGATGGTCTGCAGGTCGTCCAGCCCCTGCGGCCCCGAGACCAGCGCACCGTGAGGCTCGAAGCGCACGTCGCCCTGCTCCAGGTGGGGGTCGGCTGCAGCGACATAGGGTGGATTGGCGACGATGAGATCAAACTGCTCCTCTCCCAGCGCACCGAACCAGTCGCTCTGGACGAAGGACACGCTCGCGCCGAGCCTTGCCGCATTGGCCATGGCCACCCACAGCGCCTCGCGGGAACGATCGAGTGCAATCACCTCGGGTGCGTCCATCTCCAGCGCCAGGGTCACTGCCAGCGCGCCGCTGCCCGTACCCATGTCGAGCACGCGCGCACCACTGCGCCCGGCAAGATGGCCGAGTGCGAGCTCGACCAGCAACTCGGTGTCCGGACGGGGAATCAGTACGGCCGGCGTGACCATGAACTCGCGCCCGTAAAACTCGCGCTGCCCGACAAGATAGGCCACCGGCTCGCCCGCGCAGCGCCGCTCGACGAATGCGCGGTACGCCGCCCAGTCCTCCTCGGCAATCCGCTGCTCGGGGAAGGCGACGAGACGGGAGGCTGCGCACTGCAGCACATGGCGCAAAAGCACACGCGCATCCATCAGGTCGATCCGGGTGCGCGCCCAAGCAAGGGCGCTTGCGATATCGACCTCATCCTGACGGGGCTGGGCATCGGCGTGCATCACTCTTCCACCATTGCGGCAAGCAGGCTGGCCTGGTGCTCCAGCGTCAGCGCGTCGACGAGCTCGTCCAACTCACCCTGCATTACCGCATCGAGCTTGTAGAGGGTGAGGTTGATGCGGTGATCCGTCACGCGTCCCTGCGGGAAGTTGTAGGTGCGGATGCGCTCGGAGCGGTCCCCGCTGCCGACCAGGCTCTTACGCTGCGCAGCCTCGGCGCTCTGCTGCGCACGCACCTTCGCGTCGTAGAGGCGTGCGGCCAGCACGGCCATCGCCTGCGCCTTGTTGCGGTGCTGCGAGCGGTCGTCCTGACACTCGACGACGATGCCGGTGGGGATGTGGGTGATACGCACCGCGGAGTCTGTCTTGTTGATGTGCTGACCACCTGCGCCCGAGGCTCGGTATGTATCGATGCGCAGGTCAGCCGGATTGATATCCACTGCCTCGACCTCGTCGGCCTCGGGCAACACCGCAACGGTGCATGCGGAGGTGTGGATGCGGCCCTGCGTTTCGGTGACGGGGATGCGCTGCACACGGTGCCCACCGGATTCGAACTTAAGCTTCGAGTAGGCGCCCGCGCCAACCACGCGGGCGATGACTTCCTTGTAGCCGCCGAGGTCCGATTCGCTGGCCGAGACAATCTCCACCTTCCAGCGCTGGCGCTCGGCATAGCGGCCGTACATGCGCAGCAGATCGCCGGCGAACAGCGCCGCTTCGTCACCGCCGGTACCGGCGCGGATCTCGAGGAAGAGGTTGCGCTCGTCATTGGGGTCGCGCGGCAATAGCGCGCGCTGCAGCGCCAGCTCGAGCTCATCGATGCGCGCCTCTCCAGTGGTCAGTTCGGCTTCACCAAGTTCCCGCATTTCGGGGTCGGCAAGCAGCTCACGCGCGGTGGCGCAGTCGCTCTCGGCCTGTCGATAGTCACCGTAGAGCAGCACCACCGGCTCGATCTCCGCGCGCTCGCGCGAGCATTCGCGGAAGGCGCCCATGTCCTGCGCCGCATCCTCGGCTGCGAGGGTGCGATCCAGCTCTTCCAGCCGGCGGGTCAGGTGTTCGAGTTTGTCGCGGATGCTCTGCTTCATGAGGACGGACGAAAAGGGCCGTTCCGCCAGCATGTGGCAGAGACGGCAGGCGCCGCGGCTAGTGGTGGTCGCCGGACAGGTTGAACAGCTCGCGCACCACGCGGCCCGCTTCGGCCTTGTGCTCCCCTTCCGCCTGGTTCAGGAAGCGTGTGGGGCCGTGCATCAGCTTGTTGGTGAGACCGTGCGACAAGGCCTCGAGCACGCGCTGCGGATCCTCCCCCTTGGCGAGCAGACGCACCGCGCGCTCGAGCTCGGTCCGCCGCAGTCCCTCGGCGTGCTCGCGCAAGGAACGGATCACCGGCACCGTCTCGCGCGCGGACATCCAGTGCAGGAAGCCATCGACCCGGGTGTCAATGATCTGCTCGGCTTCGATCACCGCCTGCTGGCGCGACTCGATACCCTCTTCAACCACCTGCGCGAGATCGTCCACCGTGTAGAGGAAGATGTCGTCCAGCGCGCCGACCTCCTGCTCGATGTCGCGCGGCACGGCGAGGTCCACCATCACCATCGGACGGTGGCGGCGCGCCTTGACCGCGCGCTCGACCATGCCGAGACCCACTATCGGCAGCGGCGCTGCAGTACAGGACACGACCACGTCGAAGCGCGGCAGCGCGTCGCCGATCTGATCGATGCGCATGGTGCTCGCACCAAAGCGCGCAGCGAGTGCCTGCGCGCGCTCCTCGGTGCGGTTGGCAACCGTCATGGACTTGGGCTTTGCGCCGCCGAAATGCGCGGCGCAGAGCTCGATCATTTCGCCCGCCCCGATGAAAAGCACGTGCTGGTCGGCGACGCGCTCGAAGATGCGCTCCGTGAGATGCACCGCAGCAGCGGCCATCGAAACCGTATTGGCGCCGATCGCGGTGGTCGAGCGCACTTCCTTGGCCACCGCGAAGGTGTTCTGGAACAGCTTGTGCAACAGCACCCCCATGGTGCCCGCCTCTTCGGCGTAGCGTGCCGCATCCTTCACCTGACCGAGGATCTGCGGCTCACCAATCACCATCGAATCGAGTCCGCTCGCCACCCGGAAGACGTGACGGATCGCGTCGCGCTGCGGATAGGCATACAGGTAGGGGGAGACCTCGACCAGCGGCAGCCGGTGGAAGCGTGCCAGCCAGTCGGCCGCCGTCTGCGGCTGTTCAGCGGCGAAATAGAGCTCGGTGCGATTGCAGGTCGACAGGATCGCAGCCTCTCGCACCGAATCCGCATGCACGAGATCGTGCAGGGCCTGGGCCAGCCGCTCAGGCTGGAACGCAACGCGTTCGCGGATTGCGAGCGGTGCGGTGTGGTGATTCAGGCCGAGGGCGAAGAGTTGCATGCGGGGCTGGAGTCGATCGGAGCGAAGCGGATTATATCACCGCGCCACAGCCCCAAAATTGAGCCGAATCAGCAACTTCAGGAGCGAAACGGAGGCCGCAAAGCAAATGGGCCGACACGAAGTCGGCCCATTCTCGAGTTCTGGTGGCCAGTCGCGGAATCGAACCACGGACACGCGGATTTTCAATCCGCTGCTCTACCAACTGAGCTAACTGGCCAGCGAGATGCGCATTATAGCGGCAGATTCTCCGAAGTCAAAGGGGTCTGTGATCTTTTGGCCTGCTATCTCTTCTCGCAGCGCCTGTCGCAACCTACAGGGCATCGTAGTCGCCCTGCACGATCGGGGGCGGATGCAGGTGGGTACGGGGGAACACCACCCGAGCCAGGGTGCCTTTCCCTCCAGGTGCCGAATCGAGCGTAACGGCTGCGCGGTGCAACTCGGCGATCTCGCGCACAATCGGCAGCCCGAGGCCGGAGCCATCCACGCCGCTGCCGAGCACGCGAAAGAAGCGCTCGAAGACCCGCTCGCGGTCGCCCTCGGGAATCCCCGGGCCAGTATCTTCGACCTCCAGGATCGGCGAGCCGGCGAAGCGCGTGCGGGCCGTGACACTGCCTCCGGACGGCGTGTATTTGACCGCATTGTCGACCAGGTTCTTGACCAGTTCCCGCAGCAGGACGGTGTTTCCCTCAATGAACAGTTCCTGATCGCCCGCCTCGACCCCCAGGTCGATGTGCTTGGCCTGCGCACGTGGGAAGAGATCGAGGGCGACCTCCCTCACCACGGCATCCAGGCTCACCCGCTCAACCGCATAGAGCTTCTCGAAGCTGGCCTCTGCACGCGCCAGCGACAGAAGCTGGTTGATCAGGTGCGCGGCGCGGTCCGTGCTCTCGGCAATCCGGGCCAGCGACTCGCGCAACTGGTCGGGATCGGTTTCGTGCATCGCCAGGTCAGTCTGCATCTTTAGACCCGTCAGCGGGGTGCGCATCTGGTGGGCCGCGTCGGCGATGAAGCGTTGCTGCGCCTGCAGGTTCTCTTCCAGGCGGACCATCATGTCGTTGTAGGCAACGATCAACGGCCGCACCTCCTCGGGCACCGCTGACGGTTCGACCGGAGAGAGGTCCGTCGGCCGCCGTCGCCGGATCAGACTCTGCAGGCGGTTGAGCGGGGCAATGCCTCGGCTCAGACCCACCCACACCAGCACCACCGCAAGCGGGATGATGGCGAACTGCGGCAGCAGCACGCCAGTCACGACGCGCGAGGCCAGGTCGGTGCGCTTGTTCCGCGTCTCCGCCACCTGCACCACCACCAGTCGGTCGAAAATCTCAGGAGCCGGCTTCAGGAAACGGTAGGCAACCCGAACCTCTTCGCCATGAATGAGCTCGTCGCGCAGCAGTACCTCCTCGCCGACGAGACTACGGGGCATGGGCGCAGGCGGGATCTCGGCGTCGCCGGAGAGTGTGCGGCCCTCATCGTCAGCGACCTGGTAATACACCACGTCATCCTGATCCGCCCGGAACAGCGCCCGTGGCGGCGCGGGGAAGCTCACCGCAACCTGCCCGCCATCGATCGACACGAATCGCGCCAGCGTGCGCACGCTGTCGGCGAGCGCGAGATCGTAGGGCTGGTTGGCGATATTGTCGGCAACGTTGTGCGTGACGATGATGGAAATCGGCCACAGGAACAGCAGCGGCGCGAGCATCCAGTCCAGGATCTCGCCAAACAGGGAGTTCGGTGGACCGGACTTGCGCGGCACAGCGCCGCCCTTGTCAGCCTTGGGCTTTCGCCGCAGGGGCAGCATCGGGGTTTTCCAGGCAGTACCCCAGACCGCGCACCGTCACGATGCGTACACCGCTGTCCTCGAGCTTCTTGCGCAGGCGATGCACATAGACCTCGATGGCGTTGCTGGAGACTTCCTCCCCCCAGCCACACAGGTGATCGACGAGCTGGTCCTTGCTCACCAAACGTCCCATGCGGAGAAGGAAGATCTCGAGCAGACCGATCTCGCGGGCGGACAACTCGATGAGCTGACCGCCGATCTTCACGACCCGATCGGCCTGATCGTAACTGAGCTGCCCCACCTCGACACAACGCGGCTGGCCCGTACCGCGCCGGGTCAGCGCCCGCACCCGCGCTTCCAGCTCAGGAAGCGCGAACGGCTTGGTCAGGTAGTCGTCTGCGCCGGCATCGAGCCCGCGCACACGGTCGTCCACCCCGTCCTGTGCGGTCAAGATCAGCACCGGCTGCGCGGACTTGCGCGCGCGCAGGCGCTTGAGCACGTCGATCCCGTTCATGCGTGGCATGCCAAGATCGAGAATGGCGAGATCGTAGGTCTGGCCCGCCAGCGCAGCGTCCGCCTCCATGCCATCCGCTACGTGATCAAGCGCGTAGCCACCGCGACGCAGCGCACGGCAGATGCCATCGGCGATCACGGGATCGTCTTCCGCCAACAGAATACGCATAGGACCTGAGCTGTAAGTTCGTTGTAAGCGGAGCTTCCGAGAATGAAGCCGCTGTTCTCCTTTTGCTCGGTCTTCGGGAACGTTGCCGTCAGCGCGGCGACGTTCCGGGGAGCGGCGCCGGACCGAATCCGCACGCTCCCCACCGACCTTTCTCCCTCGAACACGGCCAGATTATCCCACGCTTCGGCATGCTTCGCGCACCGAGGATCCGTAGCACTGTCGACTCGCAGCCCGGTAAACGAAGAACGGCCCCGCACTTCGCGGAGCCGTTCTTCGTTTACCGCGGCTTGCGCCCCGCCCCAAGAAGAAGGCGAGGCGCGGGCACATTACATGCCCATACCGCCCATGCCGCCCATACCACCCATGCCGCCCATATCGGGCATGCCGCCCATCGGCTTGTCTTCCGCCAGCTCGCCGACCATGCAGTCGGTGGTCAGCATCAGACCAGCGACGGACGCGGCGTTCTGCAGCGCGGTGCGGGTGACCTTGGTCGGATCCAGCACGCCCATCTCGACCATGTCGCCGTACTCGCCGGTAGCGGCGTTGAAACCGTAGTTGCCCGAACCCTCGACAACCTTGTTCACCACCACGCTCGGCTCGTCACCGGCGTTGGCGACGATCTCGCGCAGCGGCTGCTCCATGGCGCGCAGCACGATCTTGATGCCGGCATCCTGGTCGTGGTTGTCGCCCTTCAGCTCGCCCAGTGCAGCACGGGCACGCAGCAGCGCAACACCGCCGCCGGGGACGATGCCCTCTTCCACTGCAGCGCGGGTGGCGTGCAGGGCGTCTTCGACGCGGGCCTTCTTTTCCTTCATCTCGACTTCGGTGGCGGCACCGACCTTGATCACCGCAACACCGCCCGCCAGCTTGGCGACGCGCTCCTGCAGCTTCTCGCGGTCGTAGTCGGAGGTGGCTTCCTCGATCTGCACGCGGATCTGCTTGACGCGGGCTTCGATGCGCTCGGCCTGGCCGGCGCCATCGATGATGATGGTGTTTTCCTTGCCGATCTCGATGCGGGCAGCCTGGCCGAGGTCGTCCAGGGTGGCCTTCTCAAGGGTCAGGCCGACTTCTTCGGCGATGACCTGGCCGCCGGTCAGGATGGCGATGTCTTCCAGCATGGCCTTGCGACGGTCGCCGAAGCCCGGAGCCTTGACGGCGCAGGTCTTGAGGATGCCGCGGATGTTGTTCACCACCAGGGTGGCCAGGGCTTCGCCCTCGACGTCTTCGGCAATGATCAGCAGCGGACGGCCGGCCTTGGCGACCTGCTCGAGCACCGGCAGGAGGTCACGGATGTTGGAGATCTTCTTGTCGAACAGCAGGACGAAGGGCTGCTCGAGGATCGCAACCTGCTTGTCCGGGTTGTTGATGAAGTAGGGCGACAGGTAGCCGCGGTCGAACTGCATGCCCTCGACGACGTCGAGCTCGTTCTGCAGCGACTTGCCGTCTTCGACGGTGATCACGCCTTCCTTGCCGACCTTGTCCATCGCCTTGGCGATGATGTCGCCGATGTCGCTGTCCGAGTTTGCGGAGATCGAGCCGACCTGGGCGATCTCCTTGTTGGTCGAGCAGGGCTTCGACAGCTTCTTCAGCTCGTCGATGGTGGCGATGACGGCCTTGTCGATGCCGCGCTTCAGGTCCATCGGGTTCATGCCGGCGGCAACGAACTTCATGCCTTCACGCACGATCGACTGGGCCAGCACGGTGGCGGTGGTGGTGCCGTCACCGGCGATGTCGGAGGTCTTGGAAGCAACTTCCTTGACCATCTGCGCGCCCATGTTCTCGAACTTGTCCTTCAGTTCGATTTCCTTGGCGACGGAGACGCCATCCTTGGTGACGGTGGGGGCGCCGAAGGAGCGCTCCAGCACCACGTTGCGGCCCTTCGGGCCCAGGGTGACCTTGACCGCGTTGGCCAGGATGTTGATGCCGGCGACCATGCGCTCGCGGGCGGAATCGCCAAACTTGACTTCTTTAGCTGCCATTCTTCAGAACTCCGGAAATATTTCGGTTAGCGTTTCTGGGATTCGGGGGAGGCTCAGGCCTCGACCACGCCCATGATGTCTTCCTCGCGCATCACGAGGAGCTCGTCGCCTTCGACCTTCACGGTCTGGCCGGCGTACTTGCCGAACAAGACCTTGTCGCCCACCTTGACGGCCATCGGACGCACCTTGCCGTCGTCCAGGATCTTGCCGTTGCCGACGGCCAGGACCTCGCCCTGATCGGGCTTCTCGCCGGCGCTGTCCGGGATCACGATGCCGCTCGCGGTCTTGCGCTCGGCTTCCAGACGCTTGACGATCACGCGATCGTGCAGGGGACGAATCTTCATCGAGTTCTCTCCTTTCGGTTCGACTGTTTGGGTTGGTTCGCGGGACGAGCCCGCAGGACAAAATTCGCAGTGACGCGGATCGGCGCAGGAAGCGCCGCCCGACGCTTGTTAGCACTCACCGCTAACGAGTGCTAATAATAGGGACGGGGTCGGTGGATTTCAAGTCCGAGCCATGCAACTTTTTCTGCACCGGTCCGGCACACCGGATGGAAGTTCGGCCAGCGCCGGGTTGGGTCGTTCCGCAGGGGCGGTTAAGATGACGCCGAGACGCCCGAATGCGCGAGGCCCCGTCATGCCCAAGCTCGCCCCGCTTGCTGCTGCACAGCTGCATACCGCCTGCGACCCGGAAGCCCTCGGCTTCCAGCGCTCCGACGAACTCCCCGAACTGGACGCCGCAGACCTGCATGGCCGCGCGGTGGACGCAATCCACCTGGGACTCGACATTGCCGGAGAGGGTTTCAATCTGTTCGTGCTCGGCGACGCCGGAAGCGGCCGCCACGAGATCGTCGCACGCCTGCTCGACGAAAGGCGGCAAGAGGGGCCACCGCCGGGCGACTGGTGCTATGTGTGGAACTTCGAGCACGCCTCGCGACCACGCCTGCTGCGCCTGCCCTGCGGTCGCGGCCCTGCCTTCCGCGACGACATGCAGCACTTCGTAGAGGAGCTGATCCCAGCGATCGCCGCGGTGTTCGAAGGCGACGAGTACCGCGAGCGCATCGAAGCCCTGCAGGACGAAGCAAAACAGCGCGAGGAAACCGCGCTGCGCCAGCTTGGTGACGAAGCCCAGCAACTGGGCATCGCCCTGCTGCGCACCCCGCACGGCTTCGCCTTCCTGCCTATGAAGGACACCGAGAACACGCTCACGCAAGAGGAGTTCGAGAAGCTACCCGAGGACCGCCAGCATGCTCTGGGCGAACACATCAAGGCCCTTCGCGAACGCATGCACCGTCTGGTCGCTGAGTTCCCACGCTGGCGGCGCGAGCTGCAGAATCGCATCCGCGATGCCGGCCGTGACGCACTCGGCGCGACCGTCACCCACATGATCGAGGAGCTCAAGCCACGGTACGCCGATCTGCCCGAGTTGTGCGAGCACCTGGACGAGGTGCTCAAGGACATCATCGCCAGCGGCGAATCGCTACACACCTCACCGCGCAGCGATGAGGACACGGAGACGCTGACCTTTTCGGGCAGCATTTCCGTGCAGCGCTACCTGGTGAATGTGCTGGTGGCCAACCCCGCCGACGGGGCCCTGCCCGTGGTGTACGAGGACCACCCGACCCTGCAGAACCTGGTCGGCCGCATCGACCACCTGGTGCACATGGGTACACTGGTGAGCAATTTCACGCTGATTCGCGCCGGCGCCCTGCACCGCGCAAACGGCGGCTTCCTGGTGCTGGATGCAATGAAGCTGCTCGCCCAGCCCTTTGCATGGGAAGGCCTCAAGCGCGCACTGAAGTCCGGCCGGCTGCGCATCGAGTCCCTGTCAGAACTGATTGGCGTCGCCGGTTCGGTGCAACTCGAACCCGAACCGATGCCGCTCGAACTCAAACTGATCCTGATCGGCGAACGGGTGATCTACTACCTGCTCGGCCAGTACGATCCGGAGTTCCCGGCACTGTTCCGCATCAACGCGGACATGGAGAGCGAGATCGTGCGCAGCGCGGACAACACCGCGGCCTACGCACGCCTGATCGCCGCCCTCGCCCGCCGCGCCGCACTGCCTCCGCTCTCGGCGCCCGCGATGGCGCGCCTGATCGATCAAGCGGCGCGGATCGCCGGCGATGCCGAGCGCCTGAGCACGCATACCCAACCGATCGACGACCGCCTGCGCGAGGCAGCGCACTTTGCCACCGCGAGCGGCGCCGACCGCATCGAGCGCGACCACGTGGAGGCTGCACTTGAGGCCCATCGGCGGCGCCACGAACGCATCCGCTTGCGCCACCAGCAGGAGATCCTGCGCGGGCAGTGGCTAGTGGACACCGACGGCAGCCATGTCGGACAAGTCAACGGGCTGGCCGTGGTGCCCCTCGGCGAGGACAGCTTCGCCCATCCGGTCCGCATCACCGCCACCGTGCGCGTGGGCGAAGGCGAGATCATCGACATTGAGCGCGAGGTGAAACTCGGCGGACCGATCCATTCCAAGGGCGTGCTGATCCTGTCCTCCTTCATGGCTGCGCGTTTCGGCTGGACGATGCCGCTCTCGCTCAAGGCCAGCCTGGTGTTCGAGCAGTCCTACGGCGGCGTCGAGGGAGACAGCGCCTCGCTCGCCGAGCTCACGGCCCTGCTGTCGGCGCTCTCGGGCGTAGCCGTCCGGCAGGCGCTGGCCGTCACCGGCTCGGTCAACCAGTTCGGCGTGGTGCAGCCGGTCGGCGGCATCAACGAGAAGATCGAAGGCTTCTTCGACATCTGCGTAGCGCGCGGCCTGAGCGGTGCGCAGGGCGTGCTCATCCCGCGCGCCAACGTGTGCCACCTGATGTTGCGCGCGGATGTGGTTGAGGCCGTGCGCAGCCGCCGCTTCAGTGTGTGGGCGGTCGCCGACGTCGATGAGGCCCTGGAGTTGCTCACCGGCGTCCCTGCGGGGAAGCCGGATGCGGACGGCGCGATGCCAGTGGGTTCGCTCAACGCAAAGGTGCTTGAGGGGCTGAAGAAGCTCGCCGACCTGCGCGCGCTGGCGGGGCGACTGGACCGGCCGTAGAGTTGAGCCGTCCGCAGCTCAGAAAGCGATCGCCACCCCGAAGTGGAGGCGCAGGCGGCGTTCCTGATGGCCCCAGGCAAGATCGATCGCGAGCGGGCCGGCTGGGCTGCGCCAGCGTGCGCCAAGTCCGTAGCCCACGCGCAGGTCGATGTCTTCGCGCGTGTCGGCTGCGTCCCCTGCATCCACAAACACTGCGGCACCCCACTGGGGCTGGAACCAGCGCACGTATTCTGCGCTGGCGGTGGCGAGGTAGCGCCCGCCTACCGTGGCGCTGCCTTCCCTGACGCCCAGGCTCTGGTAGTCGTAGCCGCGCACCGATTGCGCACCCCCGGTGCGGAAAAGGAAATCCTGTGGAATCCCTTCGCGGCTGTCGGCAAGGGTCACCCCCGCCTCGCCACGCAGGATGAACACATCGGTGCCTCGCACGGGCTGGTAGCGCACAAAGCGCGAATACAGCCGCAGAAAGTCCTGCTCGGCGAGGGCGATCTCAGGCGCACCACCGACCTGGAACTCGAGCAGATAACCATCGGTGGGGTCGAGCAGATCGTTCACCGCACGCTTGATCCACGTCCAGTTTGCGGTGAGCGTGTTGCTGCTGCGCGCGTCTGCGCCCGCGGGCTGGATCTTCTCGTGCTGCAGCCGCAGTGCGAGCTGGGTCTCGGTGTCACCACGCTGGCTCGCGCGGGTCGCACCGAGGATCTGGGTGTCGACCTTCAGGCCCTCGAGATCGCTGCGTTGGATGAGCGCGCCAACGCTGTCGCGATGCTCCCCACGCGGCGGCAGGAAGATGTCGGCATACAGCGACTGTCGGTACTGCTCGTAGCGCAGGCCGGTGGAAAACTCCCAGCCACGCTGGCGCAGGTTGGAATCGCGATAATTGAACTCCACCCGTGCGCCGGTGTTGGTCGAGTAGCCCACGCCCATGCCCGCATAGCGCGGCAGCGCCTCCGTCACCTGCACCCGCACCGGAACCGCGGCTGCAAGCGCGGGATCACGCTCGATATCGACGATCACCGAGCCGAAGTGCGGCGTGTTCTGCAATCCCGTCTGAAATGCGAGCAAGGCCTCGCGGTCGTAGGGCGCGCCGCGCTCGAGCTGGCTGTAGCGCGCCACGAGATCCGCGGGCAGATGTTCGATGCCCTGCACGTCGAGCTCGCCAAGGTAGAAGCTGGGGCCACTGTCGATACGCACGCGCAGCCAAGCCTGAGCGGTCTTGGGATCGATCTCCGCGCGGCTCTCCGCGATGCGCGCGGCGGCATAGCGTCGGGCGTTGATGGCGTCGAGAAGTCCCTGCTTGGCAGCGTCCCACGTCGTCTGGCGGAAGGCTTGCCCGACCGGCAACTGCCAGCGCGCACGCAATTCCTCCAGGTAGGCTGCGGCCCCTTCGCCGCCTGCAGCCCCTTCCACGCCCGCAACCACCTCACCTTCGAAGACGAGCTCCACGCCGGCCACCACGGTCCGCTCGCCGGGCTCGACCTGCAGCACCCAGCGCCGGTCATCACTGCGGTCGAATCGAATGCGCGGGGAAAAATACCCCTCGGTCGCGAGCAGATCCGCCACTTCGCGCCGGGTACGCCGGGTCATCGCAGCACGATCGGCGCTCTCCTCGGGCAGCACGAGCGGCGAGCGCTTGAGCAGCCGCACGTGCTCGGACAGCAGGCCACGCACCGAATCCGGCGTATCGAGACGGACCTCCAGCGTGGGCTGCACTTCGCCCCCATCCTGCGCGGACGCAGGAGACGCCAGAAGGATCGCCGCCAAGCCACAGGCCGCGATGCAGCGGTGCATGTCGCGCGCCCTGCTTCCCGCCACGGAGGTCAGCCGCCCTGGTGGTAGGCGGTCACACGCTCGACTTCGTTCTTCGAGCCCAGAATCACCGGGACACGCTGGTGCAGGTGGGTGGGCTTCAGGTCGAGGATGCGCGCACGCCCGGTGGTGGCTGCACCGCCCGCCTGCTCGATGAGCATCGCCATCGGGTTGGCCTCGTACATCAGGCGCAGCTTGCCGCCCTTGGCGCGGCACTTCTCGTCCATCGGATACATGAAGACGCCGCCACGGGTGAGGATGCGATGCACATCCGCGACCATCGAGGCCACCCAGCGCATGTTGTAGTCCTTCCCAAGCGGCCCCTCCTTGCCGAGGGTCATCTCGTCGACGTAGCGCTTGACCGGCGCCTCCCAGTGGCGGGAATTCGATGCGTTGATGGCGAACTCGTGCGTATCGGGCGGGACCGTCATGTAGGGCTGAGTGTAAATGAAGCTGCCCATCTCGCGATCGAGGGTGAAACCATGCACCCCCTTGCCTACGGTGAGCACCAGCATCGTCGATGGACCATATACCGCATAGCCTGCGGCCACCTGCTCATCGCCAGGCTGAAGGAAGTCCTCCTCGGTCGGCTCTGTGTGGTCGGGCGGGTTGCGCAGCACGGAGAAGATCGTGCCAACGGAGATGTTCACGTCGATGTTGGAGGACCCGTCGAGCGGATCGAACAGCAGCAGATAACCGCCCTTGGGGTAGTCGAACGGGATCTGATGCACGGTCTCGACCTCCTCCGAGGCCATTGCCGCCAGGTGGCCGCCCCATTCGTTCGCCTGCAGCAGGATCTCGTTGGCGATCACGTCGAGCTTCTTCTGCGCCTCGCCCTGCACGTTGTCGGTGCCGGCCTCGCCGAGAACACCCGCGAGCGCACCCTTGGAAACGTTGACGCTGATCGCCTTCACCGCGCGCGCGACCACCTCGATCAGGAGGCGCAGCTCGGGGTTGATGCGGCCGGCGCGCTGCTGTTCGATCAGAAACTGGGTAAGGGTCACTCGACGCATGAAAGGGCTCCACAAGACACTTAACGGACAGCCTGCGATTATCCCGGTTCCGCACCGCAAGCGCACGGATTAACGCGTCCCCGGAACGGCGCGGCACGGGCAGGTCAGCAGGCAAGGGGGTATCATCCGGGGCAAGTTCATTGCGCAGCACTTCAAATGCACGTCCTGGTTCTCGGCGCCGGCCTGTCTGGTGTCACGACCGCTTGGTACCTGAGCCAGGCGGGGTTTCGCGTGAGCCTGGTCGACCGGCAGGCCGAAGCGGCCTGCGAGACAAGCTTTGCCAACGGCGGACAGATCTCGATCAGCCACCCGGAGCCTTGGGCCAACCCCTCTGCGCCTGGGCTGATCCTGCGCTGGCTGGGGCGCGACGAGGCGCCACTGAAGTTCCGTCCGAGCGGGGATCCCGCACAGTGGCGCTGGGGAGCGCGCTTCCTGTTCGAGTGCCTTCCTGCGCGCGCACGACGCAACACCGCGGCGATCGCAGCACTGGCCGTGTGGAGCGGTATGCAGTTGCGCGCGCTCCGTACGCAGCTCGGCCTGGAGTACGATCAACTCGAACGCGGCATCCTGCATCTGTTCCATGACCGGGCGGAGTTCGCCCGTGCAAGCGCCCGCGCCGAGGCGCTGCGTGCATTCGGGATCGAGGCCCGCCCCTGTTCTCGCGATCAATGTCTCGCACTGGAGCCGGCGCTCTCTCCGCACGCGCACAGGCTCGCCGGCGGGCTGTTCGCGCCTGGCGACGAATCGGGCGACGCGCGCCGTTTCACACGCGCACTGGCAACCGAAGTGAGCCGCACAGGCGCAGCGCTGCACTGGAGCAAGGAGGTCACCGCGCTGCACGCGAACCCCGACGGCAGCATCGGGGGCGTTGACGTGCGCGACACGGCCGGCCGCACCGCCAGACTGGAGGCGGACGCGTATGTGCTCTGCCTGGGCAGCTACGGACCGCGACTCCTCGCCCCGCTCGGGCTGTCGCTTCCGATCTACCCGGTCAAGGGCTACTCGGTGACGATTCCGATCGTGAAGCCGGAGCACGCGCCCAAGGTCAGCCTGACGGATGAATCGCGCCGCATCGTATGCTCACGCTTGGGCCAGCACCTCCGCGTGGCGGGGACGGCAGAGCTGAACGGCTTCGATACTCGCATCCGCCCGGAGCGGGTCGCGCCCATCCTCGCTTGGGCAAGCACGCATTTTCCGGAGGCGCTCGATCTGGCCGGCGCGGAAAGCTGGGCCGGACTGCGCCCGGCGACGCCCGGCAACCTCCCGCTCATCGGACGCAGCGCACGCCAGAAGCTGTGGCTGAACACCGGACACGGCACGCTCGGTTGGACGCTTGCCTGCGGCTCCGCAGCCGCTCTTGCGCAGTTGATGCAGGGCCGCGTACCCCCGGTGGCCTTCCCGTTCCTGCGCACAGGCTGATCCGGGTACAGCCGGCAGGCTTCAGGCGACAGCGCCCTCGGCCGGCGCATCCTCGGCGGAGAGCGCGGCGCATGCACAGCCGGCCCCACGTGTCTCGCCATCCGCCAGCGGCCGCAGTGCGCAGGTGTCGACGTCGAAACCGATGCTCTCGAGATGGAACGCCAGTGCGGCGTCCATGCCGTTGACGTGGTTCTCGAACCACGCGGGCAGTTCCTCGATGAGCCTGCGTGCGAAGAAGAGATCACCGGCAGCAACGCGCTTGCGGATGTCCAGCATCACCGCAAGTACCCGGTCGTGTTCTGCACGATGGCAACCGGGGAAGTCCACGGCCAGCATCCACGCGTTTTCCAGATCGAAATGCCCCTTCGCATGTTCGATCAGGCGATCGAAGGCGGACAGGAAATCTTCCGGCGCTGCGTTCGCGACCGTGTTGTAACACTCAACGAACTCGCGGTGGGTTTCGTCCATCGGAGCGAGGTTGTTGGAGAGCGATTCGCTCCAGGTCATGCTGGGCATGGTCGATCCTCACTTCACGAGCTTCAGATGGCTTCCGCGGCGCGCGGGTGGCGGGACTTGGCCTTCGTCCTCCCCCGCGCTGCCCTCACGATCGTTCTTGCTTCGGTCAGCACCCGCCTCGTCTTCCGGGCGCCCGGTCTGCAGGGCCGCGGTGACCTCAGCCATGTCCTCGGGAACGGCCTGCGCCTCAGGCTGCGTTTCATCTTCCGGCAGATCCGGCTCGAAGGCCATGCCTTGGCCGTTCTCGCGCGCGTAGATCGCGATGACGTTGCCGACCGGAACCACGATCGAATGTGCCACCCCACCGAAGCGCGCCTGGAAGCTCACATACTCGTTGTCCATCTGGAGCTGGCCAGTCGCATCGGGCGACAGGTTCAAGACGATCTGGCCATCGCGTGCGTAGCCGGGCGGCACCCGCGTGCCGGCATCCACCAGGCAGGCGAGGTAGGGCGTGAAACCCTGATCCACGCACCACTCCCAGATGGCCCGCAGGAGGTAGGGCTTGGTCGAAACGGTTCTATCGTTGCTCATCGGCTCTCCGGCAGCCATCGACCGGCGAGCGGCGATGGCTGGATCTGGGGATTGGCGCTCAGCGGCGCATGACCTTTTCAGACGGGGTCAGCGCATCGATGAACCCCTGGCGGCTGAAGATGCGCTCGGCGTACTTCATCAGCGGCGCGGCTGCCTTCGGCAGCTCGATGCCGTAGTGCTCGAGGCGCCACAGCAGCGGCGCGATCGCAACGTCCAGCATCGAGAACTCGTCGCCAAGCATGTACTTCTGCTTGGTGAAGACCGGCGCGAGTTGGGTGAGATGATCGCGGACGTGGGCACGCACCTGGTCGACACCCTTCTGCGCGGCCTCGAGCGCATCGAGGTGGGTAAACAGTTCCTGCTCGAAGGTATGCAGCAACTGTCGCGCGCGGGCGCGCATGATCGGATCGGGCGGCATCAGTTGGGGATGCGGAAACCGTTCATCGATGTACTCGTTGATGATGTTGGACTCGTACAGCACGAGGTCGCGATCGACGAGGACCGGTACGCGGTTGTAGGGGTTGATGACGGCGATGTCTTCGGGCTTGTTGTAGAGATCAACGTCGATGATCTCGAAATCCATGCCTTTCTCATACAGCACGATCCGGCAACGATGGCTGAAGGGATCGGTCGTGCCGGAATAAAGGTTCATCATGGTGTTGCGACTCCGGATTTCAAATGCAAAAGCGCACCACGCGGCTTCGCGTGGTGCGTCTGGGTCAGGATCTGGCTAAACGGCCTGCGGGGCCGTTACGGCTCTGATCAATGAATGTCCTTCCAGTAGTTCTTCTTCAGCGCGTAGGTCAGGAAGAACATGCCCACCAGGAAGATCAGCACGAAGGTGCCGATCATCTTGCGCTTCTCGGCGACCGGCTCACCCATCCAGACCAGGAAGGAGACAAGGTCTGCAACGGCCTTGTCGTACTCCTCGACCGACAGCTTGCCAGGCTTGGCCAGCGACAGCTCGAAGTGCTTGGTGCCGTCAGGGTTCTGGGTGACCTTGGCCACCTGTTCACCCTGCAGTTCCCAGAACACGTGCGGCATGCCGACGTTCTCGAAAACCACGTTGTTCCAGCCGCTGGGGCGCTCTGTGTCGCGGTAGAACTGGCGCAGGTAAGTGTAGAGCCAATCTGCACCACTCCCATCGCCCGAAGCACGCTGACGCGCAATCAGGGTCAGGTCGGGGGGCGTGGCGCCAAACCAGACTTTCGACTCCTTCGGACGCATGGCGACCGTCATCAGGTCACCGACGCGCTCGCCGACAAACATCAGGTTGTCGCGGATCTCGTCTTCCGAAAGGCCGATGTTGGCCAGCTGGTTGTAGCGCATGAAGCTGGCGCTGTGGCAGTTCAAACAGTAGTTCACGAACAGCTTCGCGCCATGCTGCAGCGCAGCCGGGTCAGTGCTTACGGGTGCCTTGTCCAGGTTGACCGAGGCGCCCGCCGCCAGCGCCACCGCCGGGGCGAACAGCAGCACCGCCGCCGCCCGCTTGATGAGGTTGATCACGCGCATTTTCATTTGGAAGTCACCCTTTCCGGTTCGGGTTTGCACTTGTCGAGCTTGCTGTACCACGGCATCAGCAGGAAGAACGCGAAATACAGCACCGAGCAGATCTGCGAAACCAGGGTACGGCCCGGAGTCGGCGCCAGCACGCCGAGGTAGCCGAGGATGAAGAAAGCCACCAGGAAGATCGCCAGGGCGATCTTGAAGATCGGCCCCTTGTAGCGGATCGACTTCACCGGGCTGCGGTCGAGCCAAGGCAGGAAGGCAATGATCACGACCGACGCGCCCATGGCCACCACGCCCCAGAATTTCGCATCGAGACCGAACAGCGGGTAAGTGACCGCACGCAGGATCGAATAGAAGGGGGTGAAGTACCAGACCGGCGCGATGTGCGGCGGGGTCTTCAGCGGATCGGCCGGGATGAAGTTGTTGTACTCGAGGAAGTAGCCGCCACCCTCGGGCATGAAGAACACGACCGCGCTGAAGAAGAACAGGAAGACCACCACGCCGACGATGTCCTTCACCGTGTAATACGGATGGAACGGGATGCCGTCGAGCGGTACGCCGCGCGAGTCCTTCTTCTTCTTGATCTCGACGCCGTCGGGGTTGTTGGAGCCGACTTCGTGCAGCGCCACGATGTGCGCCAGCACCAGACCGATCAGCACCAGCGGCACCGCGATGACGTGGAAGGAAAAGAAGCGGTTCAGGGTGGCGTCGCTGATCACGAAGTCACCACGGATCACGAGCGAGAGATCCGGCCCGATGATCGGGATTGCGGAGAACAGGTTCACGATCACCTGCGCGCCCCAGTACGACATCTGCCCCCACGGCAGCAGATAGCCCATGAAGGCCTCGGCCATCAGCGCCAGGAAGATCAGCGTACCGAAGATCCAGATCAGCTCGCGCGGCTTGCGGTACGAGCCGTACAGCAACCCGCGGAACATGTGCAGGTACACGACGATGAAGAATGCCGAGGCGCCGGTCGAGTGCAGGTAGCGGATGAGCCAGCCACCGGGCACCTCGCGCATGATGTACTCGACGCTGGCAAAGGCCACCGGCACGCCCGAGGCGTTGAGGGAGGCGTCCGGCTTGTAGTGCATCACCAGGAAGATGCCGGTAACGATCTGGATCACCAGCACCATCAGGGCCAGCGAGCCGAAGAAGTACCAGAAGTTGAAGTTCTTCGGTGCGTAGTATTCGGACAGGTGCGCCTTCCAGGTGGACGTGAGCGGGAAACGCTCATCGATCCAGTTGAGAACGGCTTGGGATTTGGTAGTCATCGCTTATGCCTTCCCGTCTTCGCCAACAAGAATCTTGGTGTCCGCCAGGTACTGGTGCGGCGGAACCTCCAGGTTGGTCGGCGCAGGCATGCTCTTGTACACGCGGCCGGCCAGATCGAAGAGCGAACCGTGGCAGGGGCACAGGAAACCGCCGGGCCAGTCCGCACCCATGCCGCTCTCGGCCCCTTCCTTGAACTTGTCGGTCGGCGAACAGCCCAGATGGGTGCAGATGCCGACGGCAACCAGGTACTCGGGATTGATCGAGCGATGTTTGTTGGCGGCGTAGTCGGGCTGCTGCGGCTCTTCCGACATCGGGTCGGTGACCTTCTCGTCCGTCTTGTCGAGCGACGCCAGCATCTCGGGCGTGCGGCGGAGGATCCACACGGGTTTGCCGCGCCACTCCACAGTCATCATCTCGCCCGGTGCAAGCTTGCTTACATCGACTTCGACCGGCGCACCGGCCGCCTTGGCGCGCTCGGACGGCGTCAGGCTGGCAACAAACGGCACCGCGGTCGCCACTGCGGCAGCGCCGCCAGCGGCGGACGTTGCCAACAGCAGTGTGCGGCGGCTGCTGTCCATCTTTTGATCAACGCTCATGACCCTCTTCCCAAAAATGGAAAACGAAAGACCTGGATACAAAATAACCGTCTAATTATATCCAAGACGCTGCAGCATAGAAAGCACATCGCTCTGTTCGCCTGATGGAACAAGGCTTTCCGCGCAAAACACGACAAGGATCATGCAATTGCGACGCATTCTCTGCTGCGTCGCAACAAAGACATTCAGAGTGCGCGCCGCTCGAACAGCGCCTGCGCAATGGTTCCGCCGTCAGTGTGCTCCAGTTCGCCGCCCACCGGAACACCTCTGGACAGGCGAGTGACACGCACGCCACGGGCACCGAGCAGGGTCGCGACCGTGTGCGCCGTCGCCTCGCCCTCGTTGGTGAAATTGGTGGCCAGGATCACCTCGCGCACACCCTCCTCGGTGGCGCGCGCGATCAGCTTGTCCAGTCGCAGTTCGCGTGGCCCCACGCCATCGAGCGGCGACAGGCGCCCCATGAGGACGTAGTAGAGGCCGTTGTAGGCCTGCGTCTGTTCGATCACGGCGAGATCCGCCGGCATCTCCACCACGCACAACAACGAAGCGTCACGGCGCGGATTGGCGCAGCGCTGGCAGATCGATGCCTCGGTGAAGGTATTGCAGCGCTCGCAATGGCGCAGCACCTCCAGCGCATGTGCGAGCGCGTGCCCCAGCCGCGCAGCGCCACGCTGGTCGCGCTGGAGCAGGTGGTACGCCATGCGCTGGGCGGACTTCGGCCCAACCCCAGGCAGGCAGCGCAGCGCCTCGATCAGTTCGTCGAGGCTGGAAGGTGCCATCGGCGCAGCAAGCTCAGAACGGCAGCTTCATGCCCGGGGGCAGGTTCAGACCCGCGGTCACGCTGGCCATCTTTTCCTGCGTGGCGGTCTCGACCTTGCGCACGGCATCATTCAGCGCTGCGGCAACGAGGTCCTCCAGCATCTCCTTGTCGTCCATGACCGACGCGTCGATGGAGACACGACGCACGTCGTACTTGCAGGTCATCTGCACCTTGACCATGCCGGCGCCGGACTGCCCCTCGACCTCGATCGAGGCGAGCTGATCCTGCATCTTCTTCATGTTGTCCTGCATCTGCTGGGCCTGCTTCATCAGGCCGGCGATTCCGCCTTTCATCATGTCGTCTTCTCCAGTAGGTCGATTGAACGTGGTGCGGGCGCTACGACCACGGGCCGCGCCCCGCATGGCCGCACCACAGGGATCACAAGGGTTTCACCGAGCTCTCGACGAGCGTGGCATCGAAGCGCTCGA
Organism: Thauera sp. AutoDN2; assembly: GCF_051280715.1. Lineage (NCBI taxonomy): Bacteria > Pseudomonadati > Pseudomonadota > Betaproteobacteria > Rhodocyclales > Zoogloeaceae > Thauera > Thauera sp. AutoDN2. The sequence goes on from NZ_JBNCAR010000002.1 coordinate 159,024, forward strand.
TCAGTTCGCGAACGAAGGGGTCCGCCTCGAGCGCGGCCACCGCCTCCGCATGGCGTGCGCGGCGCTCGAGCGCGTCACGCTGCGCCGGCGTCTCGCCGGCGATGTCGCCGATCTCGATGCGCAGCTTGAGCGACCGGCCAAGCGCGGCCGACAGTTGATCCTGCATGCGTTCGAGCGCGCCGCGATTCATGTCGAGGAGATGACGATGGGCGGTCGATAGCCGCAACCGCAGGCCATCGTCACCACACTCGACCCATTCGCAATGCTGTGCCAGTTCGCGAACCAAGCCTCCGAGCCCGAGCGCGCGAATCAGCCCACGCCAGTCGCCCAACGCAAGCAGCGCAGCCGCATCGCCACTTGCCCCTGCGGTCGTCGCGCTTGTCCGGAAAGAATCCATGCTCGCATCCCGCGCCTCCCCCTCCCGCTGAACGAGAGCCGCGGCCCGCTCGCCCTCCCCGCGCAAATCGGCTGCGGCCTCTGCAGGCGACGGATGGCTTCTCGACGGCGCCTTCGGGAGCTGCACCGGCACTTGTGGCACATACCGCTGCGCGTCGCGCAATTCAGGGCCATCGTCCGCATACGCCTCGGCCGGAATGTCTTCCCAGGGGGGGACATCAGCCAACGCAGCCTGCGAGGCCGCAGGCCCAGAGACTGCAGGATTCGCGAACGAGCCCACGCCCGCGGGCGGCATGGCCGCATTGGCCGTTACGGCCGCCTGCGTTGCGCCAGGCACTGGCCCCACGGGCGGCTTCGCCTCCACAGCGGGTGGAATGGGGTTCTCCGGCGCGCTCGCCCCGGCCAGGCGCGGCGCCGCGACATTCCCCTTCGCGTCTTGCGGCACGATGACGGCTTGCGGCGCTGCGTTGTCCGGCGAAACGCCCGGCGCGGGCCTGGGCGCCCCCGCTGGCGAGAAGGCGGAGCTGCCGGGCAACGCAGCAGCCGCATGCCCCGGTGCGGGAGCGTCCATCGCCCGCGCCCGCCCGGACGGTCCCGCTTGCACTCCGGGCCCGCCCAGCGCTGCAGGCTGCTCGGGGCGAAAAGCGTGCAGGCGCAGCAAGGCCATGGTGAAACCGGTGTAATCGTCCGGCGCCAGCGGCAATTCGTCGCGGCCATGGATTGCGATCTGGTACGCGAGTTGCAGGTATTCCGCATCGAAGCGCGCCGCGTGGGTAAGGATGCGTGCGCGCTCGGTCTCGTCCGCAATCGCCTCCGGCGCGAACTGCGCCAGCGCGGCGCGATGCAGCAAGGTTGCCAGCGCCTGCAGCGCGGCATCGAACGACAGACTGCGCGCCTCCATCCCATCCGCCACCGCGAGCAACGCCGCCACGTCAGCCGCAGCGAGTGCGTCAAGCACCGCATGCAGGTGATCGTCGCCTACGGTGCCCAGCATATGGGTGACCTGCTCCTCCTCGACCCTGCCGGCGCCATGTGCGATCGCCTGGTCGAGCAGCGACAACGCATCGCGCATCGATCCGGCCGCCGCCTTGGCGAGGTGGCGCAACGCGCCTGGCTCGAAAGCAACCTCTTCGGCCTGCAGAATGCGCGTGAGGTGGTCGACGATGTGCCCCTGCGGCATCTGCTTGAGATTGAACTGCAGGCAGCGCGAAAGCACCGTGACCGGAATCTTCTGCGGGTCGGTGGTGGCAAGGATGAACTTGACGTGCGCGGGAGGCTCCTCGAGCGTCTTCAGCATCGCGTTGAAGGCATGCCCGGTGAGCATATGCACTTCATCGACCATGTAGACCTTGTACCGCCCCTGCACCGGTGCATAAACCGCCTTGTCGAGCAGCGCAGCCATGTCGTCCACGCCGCGATTGGAGGCAGCATCCATCTCGACATAATCGGGAAAGCGGTCGGCGTCGATCGCACGACAGGCATCACACTCGCCACAGGGCTCTGGGGTGACGCCCGCCTCGCAGTTCAGTGCCTTGGCGAGGATTCGGCTGATCGTGGTCTTGCCCACGCCACGGGTGCCGGTAAACAGCCAGGCGTGATGAAGTCGGCCGGTCGCGAGGGCATGCGTCAGCGCACGCACCACGTGCTCCTGACCGACCAGCGTGCCGAATGATTTCGGCCGCCACTTGCGTGCGAGGACCTGATAGCTCATGGCGGGCGATTCTAGCAGAGCCGGGGCCTCGACTCGGGGCACGATTGTGATTGTCATCGCGCGGCGTTAACCTTCTGCCGTACACGCCCGGAACCCTGCGAATCCAGGCGTCCATATCGATCCTCGCCCGGCCATCATGAACCACACCTCCCTGCTCCATCACCTCATCGCGGCCTCCGCGCAACGCATGCCTGACGCGCCGGCGCTCACCTTCTCGGGGGCCACGCAGAGCTACGCCGAACTCGATGCGGCACTCGGTCGCATCGCGAACGGACTCCTGGCGCTGGGGCTGGAGCGCGGCGAGCGCGTGGCGATCTACCTCGACAAGCGGCCCGAGACGGTCACCGCCTTCTTCGGCACCAGCGCGGCCGGGGGCGTGTTCGTGCCGGTCAACCCGATCCTGAAGGCCGAGCAGGTAGGCTACATCCTGCAGGACTGCAACGTGCGCGTGCTGGTGACCTCGCCGGAGCGCTTCGCCACGCTGCGCGACACGCTCGCCACCTGCCACGACCTGCGCCATGTCGTGCTCACCGGCAAGGCAGATGTACTCCCCGAGCTGCCCGGCGCCAGCGTGGTGCACTGGGATGTGCTGTGCGCCGCGCCACCTGGCGCAGGCCACCGCATCATCGACACCGACATGGCGGCGATCCTGTATACGTCGGGCAGCACCGGCCGCCCGAAGGGGGTGGTGCTATCGCACCGCAACATGGTCGCCGGAGGCAAGAGCGTTGCGCAGTACCTCGGCAACCACCCCGGCGACACCCTGCTCGCGGCCCTGCCGCTGTCCTTCGACGCCGGATTCTCGCAGCTCAGCACCGCCTTCCACGCGGGCGCACGCGTGGTGCTGCTCAACTACCTGATGCCGCGCGACGTACTCAAGGCTGTGGAAAAGGAACAGGTCACCGGCCTCACAGCAGTGCCACCGCTGTGGATCCAGCTTTCGCAGCTGCAGTGGCCGGCAACCATCACCGAACATCTGCGCTACATCGCCAACACCGGGGGGCGCATGCCGCTGGAGACGCTCACCACGCTACGCGGCATGCTGCCGAAGACCAGACCTTTCCTGATGTACGGCCTCACCGAAGCCTTCCGCGCCACCTTCCTGCCCCCGGAGCAGGCAGACGTGCGCCCCGACTCCATCGGCAAGGCCATCCCCAACGCCGAGATCATGGTGCTGCGCGAGGACGGGAGTGAATGCGCGCCCAACGAACCGGGCGAGCTCGTGCAACGCGGCGCGCTGGTGGCCATGGGCTACTGGAACGACCCGGAGAAGACCGCCGAGCGCTTCAAGCCCCTGCCCCCTAAGGCGCCCGGCCGCCAGAGCGGGCTGGTGCTGCCCGAAATCGCGGTATTCTCGGGCGACACCGTGCGCCGCGACGAGGAGGACTACCTTTACTTCATCGGCCGTCGCGACGAGATGATCAAGACCTCCGGCTATCGCGTCAGCCCCACCGAGGTGGAAGAGATCCTCTATGCCACAAAACTGGTCGGCGAGTGCGCAGCCTTCGGGGTCGCCCATGACAGCCTCGGTCAGAGCATCGTCGTCATCGCCACGCCGCCCGCAGGCGGCACGCTCGACACCACTGCGCTCCTGGCGGAATGCCGCAGCCGCATGCCGGCCTACATGGTGCCCGGGCGCATCGAACTGCGCGCGGGCCCGCTGCCGCGCAACCCCAACGGCAAGATCGACCGCAAGACGCTGGCGGGCGAACTCGTGAACTGAGGTCATGCTCGCAGCCGCGCTACGCGCCACGGCCGCAAGCACGCAGGCAAGGCGCTTCACCGCAGCAGCGATCGGTACCCTGGCCTGCCTCTCCGCGCAAGCCGACACCCTTCGCGTCGGCCCCAACGAGGCCTTCACCCGCATCGCCGATGCGGCCAAGGTCGCCAGGGACGGCGACACCGTCGAGATCCTGCCCGGCGAGTACCGCGGCGACGTCGCGGTCTGGAAGCAGAGGCGACTGCACATCCGCGGCACTGGCGAAGGTCCGGTACTCATCGCCGACGGGCATATTGCAGAAGGCAAGGCGATCTGGGTATTCCGCGACGGCGACTTCCTGATCGACAACATCGAATTCCGCGGGGCGCGCGCCGCCGACCAGAACGGCGCCGGCATCCGTTTCGAGCGCGGCCGGCTGGAGGTGCGCAACAGCACGTTCATCGACAATCAGAACGGCATCCTGACCGCGAATTCTGCTGACGCAGAGCTCATCGTCCGGGACAGCCTGTTCGCGCAGGCACCACGGCAGGATGCGAGCCTGCCACACCTGCTCTACGTCGGCCGCATCGCGCGCTTCGAACTCACCGGCAGCCGCTTCCACCAGGGCTACCGCGGCCACCTCGTCAAGTCGCGGGCGCACCTCAACGACATCCGCTACAACCTGCTCTACGACGGCGCACTGGGCGAGAGTGCCTACGAGCTCGACCTGCCCAACGGCGGGCTCGCCTACGTCATCGGCAACATCATCGGGCAGAGCGCCAACACGCGGAACCCCGTGCTGGTGTCGTACGGCGCGGAGGGCCAGGCCTGGCCTCAGAGCGCGCTCTACCTCGTGCACAACACCCTGGTCAGCGACCGCCATACCGGCACCCTGTTCCTGCGCGCATGGACCGACCGGCTGCCTGAGAATGCGGAGATCGTCGGCATCAACAACCTGAGCGTCGGGCTCGGCAGCCTGACCTTGGCCAACCGCGGCGCGTATCGCGGCAATCTGCCGCTCCCACCCGGCGCGCTGCACGGCCCGGACGCGCTCGACTTCCGTCCACGCAACGCACAGCTCCTTCGCAGCCTCATCACGCCCGCCAGCAATGCGCACGGGATTTCGCTCGAACCGGACGCCGAATTCGCCCTGCCCATCGGTACCCGCCCGCTCGATCGACCTCGCGCATGGGCTCCGGGTGCCGTGCAGACGGGTTTCTGAGGACCCGCGCACCAGCGCCGTGCCCTGCGCTTCGCGGTATACTGGCGTGTTTTCAACGCCCCCTTGTGCACGCCCGCCATGCAGGAAAAATACCAGCCCGCCGCCCTCGAGACGGCCGCCCAGCAGCACTGGGACTCCACCGACGCCTTCCGCGTCACGGAAGACACGAACAAGCCCAAGTACTACTGCCTGTCGATGTTCCCCTACCCCTCGGGCAAGCTGCACATGGGGCACGTGCGCAACTACACCATCGGTGACGTGCTCGCGCGCTTCCACCGCATGAAGGGCTTCAACGTGCTGCAGCCCATGGGCTGGGACGCCTTCGGCATGCCCGCCGAGAACGCCGCGATCCAGAACAACGTGCCGCCGGCGAAGTGGACCTACGCCAACATCGAGTACATGAAGGCGCAGCTGAAGCGCCTCGGCTTCGCCATCGACTGGTCGCGCGAACTGGCCACCTGCACGCCCGAGTACTACCGCTGGGAGCAGTGGCTGTTCACCCGCCTGTTCGAGAAAGGCCTGATCTACAAGCGCCTCGGCACCGTCAACTGGGACCCGGTCGACGAGACCGTGCTCGCCAACGAGCAGGTCATCGACGGCCGCGGCTGGCGCTCGGGCGCGCTCGTCGAGAAGCGCGAGATCCCCATGTACTACATGAAGATCACCGCCTACGCGGACGAACTGCTGTCCGCGCTCGACGACCTGCCGAACTGGCCCGAGCAGGTCAAGCTGATGCAGAAGAACTGGATCGGCCGCTCGGAAGGCGTCGAGATCAGCTTCCCGTTCGATGTTTCCAGCATTGGTCATGAAGGCGTGCTGAAGGTGTTCACCACCCGCGCCGACACCCTGATGGGCGCGACCTACGTCGCGGTGGCTGCAGAGCATCCGCTCGCCACCCAGGCCGCGGAGAGCAACCCGGCGCTGGCCGAGTTCATCGAGGAATGCAAGCGCGGCGGCGTCGCCGAGGCCGACATCGCCACGATGGAAAAGAAGGGCATGTCCACCGGCCTCAAGGTGCGCCACCCGCTCAGCGACGAGCCGCTCGAGGTGTGGGTCGCCAACTACGTGCTGATGGGCTACGGCGAGGGCGCGGTGATGGCGGTGCCCGCGCACGACGAGCGCGACTTCGCCTTCGCGACCAAATATGAGCTGCCGATCCGCATGGTGGTCGGCTCGGAGGCCTACGCCGACACCGTCGCCCCCTGGCAGGACGCCTACGCCGAATACGGCCGCCTGGTGAATTCCGGCAAGTACGACGGCCTCGACTTCCAGGGCGCCGTCGATGCGATCGCCGCCGACCTCGCCGCGAAAGGCCTGGGCGCCAAGCGCGTGCAGTACCGCCTGCGCGACTGGGGCATCTCGCGCCAGCGCTACTGGGGCTGCCCGATCCCGATGATCCACTGCGCCGACTGCGGCGACGTGCCGGTGCCGGACGAGCAGCTGCCGGTGGTGCTGCCCGAGAACGTGGAGATCACCGGTCGCGGCTCGCCGCTGGCCAAGATGGCGTCGTTCTACGAGTGCGCCTGCCCCAAGTGCGGCAAGCCGGCCAAGCGCGAGACCGACACCATGGACACCTTCGTCGAGTCGTCCTGGTATTTCCTGCGCTACGCCTGCGCCGACAGCAACACTGCGATGGTGGACGAGCGCGTCAACTACTGGGCGCCGGTCGACCAGTACATCGGCGGCATCGAGCACGCCATCCTGCACCTGCTGTACTCGCGCTTCTTCACCCGCGCGATGCGCGACTGCGGGCTGGTCGATGTCTCCGAGCCCTTCAGCGCGCTGCTCACCCAGGGCATGGTGGTGGCCGAGACCTACTACCGCGAGCTCGACGGCGGCAAGAAGCAGTGGATCAATCCGGCCGACGTGGTGGTCGAGCGTGACGAGAAGGGCCGCATCGTCGCCGCGAAGCTCGAAGCGGATGGCCTGCCGGTGGTCATCGGCGGCATCGAGAAGATGTCGAAGTCGAAGAACAACGGCGTCGACCCGCAGTCGCTGGTGGACCAGTACGGCGCCGACACCGCGCGCCTGTTCATGATGTTCGCCGCACCGCCCGACCAGCAGCTCGAGTGGTCCGACACCGGCGTCGAGGGCGCCTCGCGCTTCCTGCGCCGGGTGTGGAACTACGGCCACGGCTTCGCCACCTCCACCCGCGCTGCCCTGCCCGCCGAACGCAAGCTCGCCGCCGGCACCCTGCCCGCCGCCGCGGCCGACGTGCGCCGCGAGGTGCATACGCACCTCAAGCAGGCGAGCTACGACTTCGGCAAGCACCAGTTCAACACCGTGGTGTCGGCGGCGATGAAGATCCTCAACGCGCTCGAGAAGGCGCACAAGGATCTGGCCGGAAGCGAGCCCGCTGCACACGCTGAAGTGGCCGACGAAGGTTTCTCCATCCTGCTGCGCCTGCTCTCGCCAATCACCCCGCACATCTGCCACGCGCTTTGGCAGGACTGCGGCTTCGGCACCGACATCCTCGCTGCGCAGTGGCCGGAAGTCAGCGAAGACGCGCTCAAACAGGACGAGATCGAACTGATGGTCCAGGTCAACGGCAAGCTGCGCGGCAGCATCAAGGTCGCTGCCGACGCCCCGAAGGCCGACATCGAGGCGATCGCCCTCGCATCGGAAGCCGCGCAGAAGTTCATGGAAGGCAAGCCGGCAAAGAAGGTCGTCGTCGTGCCCGGCCGCCTGGTCAACATCGTCGCCTGAGGATCCCGCGCATGTCCATCCGCCCCAATCCCGACACCGGCCCCGCCAGCCTGCGCGCGCCCGGGGCCATTGGCGCCGAGGGCCAGCCGCAAGCTGCAATCGTGGAAGGCCCGGCAAGCACGGGGCGAAGACGCCTGTTCATGGCGGGCAGCGTCATCGCTGCCCTGCTGCTGTCGGGCTGCGGCTTCCAGCTGCGAGGGCCGCAGGCACTGTCGTTCGCCACCCTGCACATCAACGCCGCGGCACAATCCGAGCTGGGCGCAAGCCTGCGCCGGCTCGTCGCCACCTCCGGCACGACGCGCATCATGGAAGAGGCCGAACAGGCCGACGCGCGCCTGCAGATCCTCTCCAGCGACCGCGGCCGGGAGATCCTGAGCCTGACGGGCGCCGGCAAGGTGCGTGAGTACCAACTCACCCAGACCCTGCGCTTCCAACTCCTCGACAAGGCAGGCAAGGCCCTGATCCCGCCCACCAGCATCTCCGCGCGCCGTGAATACACCTTCGATGACAGCCAGGTGCTCGGCAAGGAGCAGGAAGAGGATCTGCTCTACCGTGACATGCAGAACGACCTGGTGCAGCAGATGATGCGCCGGCTCGCAGCCGTGATCCACGCCGGCTGAACGCGCCGGAGAGCCTGCCGCGCATGAACCTGCGCCCCGACCAGCTCACTGCCCAGCTCGAGCGCCCGCTCGCGCCACTGTGGCTGCTGCACGGCAACGAACCCTTGCTGGTGCTCGAAGCGGCGGATGCCATCCGTGCCGCCGCCCGCCGCCAGGGCTACGATGAGCGCGAAACCCTGGTGGTCGGACAGGGCTTCAAGTGGGACGCGCTCACCCTCGCTGCGGGCAACCTGTCGCTGTTCGGCGGCAACAAGCTGATCGACCTGCGCATCCCCACCGGCAAGCCCGGGCGCGATGGCGGCGACGCCCTGCAGCGCTATATCACCACCCTTCCGGCACAGACCCTGACCCTGATCACCCTGCCCGAGCTCGACTGGGCAACGCGCAAGACCGTGTGGTTCAAGGCGCTCAGCGACGCGGCGGTGAGCATCGAGCTGAACGCCCCCGAGCGCGAACGCCTGCCCGACTGGGTCGGCCGCCGGCTCGCCACGCAGAAACAGTCCGCGCCGCCCGAGGCGCTCGCGTTCATCGCCGACCATGTCGAGGGCAACCTGCTCGCCGCCCACCAGGAGATCCTCAAGCTCGGCCTGCTGCACGGCGAGGGCACATTGACGCTCGAGCAGGTGCAGGACGCAGTGCTAAACGTCGCCCGCTACGACATCGACAAGCTGCGCCAAGCAGTGCTGGAGGGCGACCCCGCGCGCTGCGCCCGCCTGCTCGACGGACTTGAGGGCGAGGGCGCTGCACCACCCCTGGTGCTGTGGGCGCTCGCAAACGAGACGCGCAACCTGGCCACCCTGTGCGCAGGGCGGGACGCCGGCCAGCCACTGGCCGCGCTGTTCAAGGCGGAGCGCATCTTCGAGCCACGCCGGCAGCAGGCGATGAGCAGGGCGCTAAGCCGGCTGGACCAGGGGGGGCTGCGCGCGGCGCTGATGCACGCCGCCCGCATCGACCGCATCATCAAGGGTCTGGCCGCCGGCGAGGTGTGGGACGAGTTCCTGCAGCTCACGCTGCGGCTGGCGCGCCGCCCGTAGCCCAGTCGCGGCAATCGGTGCTTTAATTGCCGCTTTGCCTCACACCCGATACCGCGATGGACATCCAGAATTACATGCAGACGCTCGGCCGCCAGGCTCGCGCGGCGTCACGCGTACTCGCCGCCACTTCGACCGCCAGAAAGAACACCGCGCTGCTGGCGATGGCCACGGAGATCCGCACCCACCGCGACGAACTGCTCGCGGCCAATGCCCGCGATCTGGACGAAGCGCGCGCCGCCGGCCTGGAGCCTGCCCTGATCGACCGCCTGACCCTGAACGAGAAAGGCATCGAGTCCATGGCCTCCGGGCTGGAACAAATCGCCACCCTACCCGACCCGGTGGGCGAGATGACCGACCTCAAACGGCGCCCCTCCGGCATCCAGCTCGGCAAGATGCGCGTGCCGCTGGGCGTGATCGGCATCATCTACGAGGCCCGGCCCAACGTCACTGCCGATGCTGCGGCGCTGTGCCTGAAGTCCGGCAATGCGGCGATCCTGCGCGGCGGCAAGGAGGCGATCCATTCAAATCGTGCGATCGCCGCCTGCGTGCGCGCCGGCCTTGTCGCGGCCGGTCTGCCCGAACACGCGGTGCAGGTGATCGAGACCACCGACCGCACGGCCGTGGGCGCAATGATCACCATGCCCGAATACATCGACGTGATCGTGCCGCGCGGCGGCAAGGGTTTGATCGAGCGCATCTCGAGGGACGCACGCGTGCCTGTAATCAAGCACCTCGATGGCAACTGCCATGTGTACATCGATGACGAGGCCGACCCCGCCAAGGTCGTGCCCATCGTAGAGAACGCCAAGACGCAGCGCTACGGGACCTGCAATACCGCCGAATCGCTGCTCGTCGCACGCGATGTGGCCGACATCTACCTCGCGGAGATCGGCCGCATGCTCGCCGCCAAGGGCGTCGAGATGCGCTGCTGCGCGGAATCGCTCGCGCTGCTCGCCGAGGCAGGCATCGACGCCGCAAAGCTGGTTGCCGCCACCGAGACCGACTGGCGCGAGGAGTACCTCGCTCCCATCATCGCGGTGAAGCTGGTCGACGGGCTGGACCAGGCGATCGAGCACATCAACGCCTACAGTTCGGGGCACACCGAGGCCATCGTCACCGAGAACTACACGCACGCCATGCGCTTCCTGCGCGAGGTCGACTCCTCCTCGGTGATGGTCAATGCATCGACCCGCTTCGCCGATGGCTTCGAGTACGGCCTGGGCGCAGAGATCGGTATTTCCACCGACAAGATTCACGCCCGCGGCCCAGTGGGCCTAGAGGGCCTGACCAGCCAGAAATGGGTGGTGTTCGGCAATGGAGAAACGCGCCGCTGAGCCCGGCACCCGGCATACTGGGGCACGAACGCAGGCACCACCCCGCGCGCGCGGGGCAACTGGCCGCCTCCACGCCCCCAGCCCTCCCGAGTGCACCTTGGTGCAAAGATACGGACCCGGACATGACGAATACGGAGGACTGCGTGCACGCCATCGACACCACAGGAGGCCTCGATGCGGTCATTGCGCTGCCGTTCGGCCCCTTCGGCATCCGCAGCGAGGGCGAGTTCATCCGAGAGCTCGTCTTCCTGCCGCCGGGCACGCCGCTGCTCGACCCTCAGAACGCCACTGCGGGCGCGGCTGCGCATGCCCTGCGGGGCTGGATCGACGACCCCGACGCCCCCTTCCCCGTTCCACTCGCCCCCTGCGGTACGGCATTCCGCCAGCGGGTGTGGGCCGCGATCCGCGCCATCCCGCGTGGCCAGACCACCACCTACGGTGAACTCGCCACAAGCCTGGGCAGCGCACCACGCGCCGTCGGCCAGGCCTGCGGCGCAAACCCGTTCCCGCTGATCGTGCCGTGCCACCGCGTGACGTCTGCCGCCGGCCTGGGGGGCTTCGCCAACGCGCGCAGCGGCTGGCTGCTCGACGTCAAGCGCTGGCTGCTGGCTTTCGAAGGCGCACTGTGAGCGCTCGCAAGCCCGCCGTCGAAGCCGGGCTGCAGGCACACCATCGCAGCGCGCTAGACCGTTTCACCGACGACCTCTGGCTGGAACACGGCCTGGCGCGCAACACGCTGGCTGGCTATCGCAGCGATCTCGCACACTTCGCCGCCTGGCTCGAACAACGCGACGGACGGCTGCCGGCGGCCTCCGCGGCGGACCTGAGCGCCTATCTCGCGGATTTCAGCCGTAACGCCCGCCCCGCAAGCCAGCGCCGCCTGCTCGCGGCATGGCGGCGCTATTACCGAATGCTGCTCGCCAACCGCGAGATTGCCGAAGACCCGACGCTTCTGCTCGATTCGCCGATGCCGGCCGAGCGCTTTCCGAAGACGCTGAGCGAAGCCCAGGTCGAAGCGCTGCTCGATACGCCCGACACCGACTCGCCCCAAGGCCTGCGTGACCGCTGCATGCTCGAGGTGCTGTATGCCGCCGGCCTGCGTGTCTCCGAACTGGTCGGCTTGAAAGTATTTGCGATGGGTCTCGCTGAAGGCGTGCTGCGCATCATGGGCAAGGGCAGCAAGGAAAGGCTGGTTCCGATCGGTGAGATTGCCGCTGACTGGCTGCGCCGCTACCTGCTCGAAGCCCGCCCGGCGCTGTTGGGCGGACGCAATTGCGATGAAGTGTTCGTGACCCGATTCGGCACGGGCATGACACGGCAAATGTTCTGGCGCATCATCAAGCAGCATGCAGCTCACGCGGGAATTTCCAGCGACCGCATATCACCGCACACCCTGCGCCACGCCTTTGCAACCCATCTGCTCAATCACGGTGCGGATCTGCGCGTGGTCCAGCTATTGCTGGGACACGCGGACATTTCGACGACCCAGGTCTATACGCATGTTGCACGTGAACGGCTCAAACAACTGCACGCAAAGCACCATCCACGCGCCTGAGTCCCAGATTGCGGAGCGAATACTGCGACGCGCATGCATTCAAACCGGACGCGCACGATTGGCTGCGGTCCTTTTGACGACAACCACTCCCGGCTCCTCGGATAAATCATGAGCAAGAACGAAAAGCACGCCCCCGAAACGCCCGCCACCCGTTTCCTGCGCCAGCATGGCATCGCATTCTCGGCCCATCTTTATGAATACGAGGAGCACGGCGGAACCGAGGTTTCGTCGCGGGAGCTCAATGTTTCCGAGCACTCTGTCATCAAGACCCTGATCATGGAGGACGAAAATAACCAACCGATGGTGGTGCTGATGCACGGCGACCGCAAGGTTTCCACAAAGGAACTGGCGCGCCAGATTTCCTGCAAGCATGTCGAGCCCTGCAAGCCCGAAACCGCTAACCGGCATAGCGGTTATCTGATCGGCGGCACATCACCCTTCGGCACCCGGCGCAAGATGCCGGTATATATGGAACGCAGCATCCTCGATCTCCCGCTGATCTACATCAACGGCGGCCGACGTGGATTTCTGGTCGGCATTCATCCGCACGATCTGATGCGCGCGCTTACCCCTGTGCTGGTGTCGGCAGCAAATTGAACGGCGGAGCGGGAACCGATCATCCTTCCCGATCAGAGCGGTTGCGGAGAAGGGTGTAAAGAAGATCGCGCACGAAATGAAAACACTTTATCTCTCCGTTTGAAAGGTGGCACAATTGACGCGGAAAGCAGGTGTCAATTACCTGAATCAAGAACGCCCTGGAGCCTGAATAAAATGGATCTTTCCAGCTATACACTTCCCGAATTGCGCCGCCTTCAGGGCAAGATCGAAGCAGAAATCCGCCGCCGCAGTGACGTGACGCGACGCAATCTTCTCAAGCGCATGCAGAAGATGGCGGCCGACGAAGGCCTGTCGCTCGGCGACCTGCTCGAAGGCGCGACCCCCGCGGCAAGTGACGACAAGCCGACCCGTCGTGGCCGCCGGCCCGGCCCGAAGAAAGTGAAGGCTGCGCCCGTCATCAAGTACCGTAACCCCGCCAACCCGGACCAAGGCTGGAGCGGCCGCGGCCGCAAGCCCCAATGGGCATTGGATTGGCTGGCGCAAGGCAAGTCGCTGGACGAACTCGCAGTCTGATCGGGGAATCGCGCCGATTCCCCCCGGGGGCGCGATTCAGCGCAGACCTTTCTGCGCTGACACTTATCTGCCCGGCGGAACACATCACCACGCCCTTGCAGCCAGCCCGTGCTGCAAGGGCGGCTTCTTTTCATGCCGCAGGCGGAACAACCACGCCCGCGCGGCTGCGCTGGATATGCACACCAACACGCCGCACATCCTTCATTACGCCGATCTTGGCGACCTTCAGCTTCACCCACGGCGCACCGAACTCTTCGAAAAGCAGATTGACGACAAATTCACCCAGACTTTCGATCAGGTTGAAATGCCGTTCCGATAGTTCCTTTCGGATACGTTCGGTCACCACCGCGTAGTCGATCGTGTCGGCAATGTCGTCATGCTCGGCGGCAGCGTCTGGCACGCCGAAGGTCAGATTGAGTTCGACGGTTTGCGGTCCGGTCTTCTCGCGCGCGTAGATGCCGACCCAGGCCTTGACCCGCAATTCTTCGATAAAGATGAAATCCATGCTGCTTCCCGTTTAGAATCCCTGCGATTCTAACGTGCCCAAGCCAGCCTGCCGCGTGATTGCCACGCACAGCACGGGGCTTGCCCAATGCTTCGACACGCCGCCCCTTCATGCAGTCCGTAACGGATCTACCCGCGCAAAGCGGGTCGCGGAGCCAAGATGTCCCTTCTGCTGTTGCTCGCCGCCGCCTACCTGCTAGGCTCCATCCCCTTCGCAATCGTGACCAGCAAGCTCTTCGGCCTGCAGGACCCACGCAAATACGGCTCAGGCAACCCGGGCGCCACCAATGTGCTGCGCAGCGGAAACAAGTTCGCAGCCGCACTGACGCTGATCGGCGACAGCGCAAAGGGCTGGCTCGCCGTCTGGGCGGCCACACAGCTTGGCTTTGATCTGGGACAGGCGGCGCTCGCCGGCCTGGCGGCCTTCCTTGGCCATGCATTCTCGATGTTCCTGCGCTTTAACGGCGGCAAGGGTGTCGCCACAGCGCTCGGCGTGCTGGCCGGCGTGGATGCACGGGTCGCCATCTTCAGCGCCGTGATCTGGCTGATGATTGCCTACACCACCCGCTACTCGTCGGCTGCAGCGCTGTCCGCGGCAATCGCGGCGCCCTTTGCGGCCCTGCAGTTCCTCGGCCCGCAGTTCGCCACGGGCGTGCTCGCCGTGATGGCGGCTGCGCTCGTATGGCGCCACAAGGAAAACATCGCTCGCCTGCGCGCGGGTACGGAAGGCAAGATCGGCGGCAGGAAGAAGGACAACCCGCCCGAATCCTGAACCCGGATCGGCAAGGCGCGTCAGATCCGAACCGGCGGCTGAAGTTCAGTCATCGGCCAGCGCGGCTTGACACGCACGGCGGGGGCCTCCGGCGCACCGTCTCCCGCAGCCAGGCGCATGGCGCCCGCAAAGGCGATCATCGCGCCATTGTCGGTGCACAGCGCGGGCTCCGGGTAATGCACCCGCCCCCCCCTGGCCGCGAGCGCGGCATCCAACGTTGTCCGCAGGCACCTGTTCGCGCCCACGCCGCCAGCGACCACCAGAGTTTTCAGGCCCACCTTCTTCAGCGCAGCCAGCGCCTTGGCGCACAAGACCTCAACCACCGCCTGCTGGAACTCCGCTGCAAGGTCAGCCATATCGCCGGGGTTCCAGCCCGGCGCGGAAACGACGTTCAGCACTGCCGTCTTCAAGCCGCTGAAGCTGAAATCGAGGTCGCCGGAGTGCAGCATGGGACGCGGCAAACGAAACCGCCCCGCCACCCCCTGCTCGGCCAACTGCGCCAGTTGCGGACCTCCCGGATAGCCCAATCCCAGCAGCTTGGCTGTTTTGTCGAAGGCCTCACCCGCTGCATCATCCACCGACTCACCCAGGAGCGCATAGTCACCGATGCCCCGCACCCGCATCAGCTGGGTATGTCCACCGGACACAAGCAGCGCAACGAACGGAAACTGTGGTGGGTCGGCCGACAGCAGCGGCGAAAGCAGATGCCCTTCGAGGTGGTGCACCGGCAGCGCCGGAATGCCCCGCGCCATGGCGAAGGATTCGGCCACGCTCGCCCCCACCAGCAGCGCCCCGGCCAGTCCCGGCCCTGCTGTGTAGGCTACGGCATCGAGATCACTCGCCTGCAACCCGGCTTCCGCCAAGGTCTGCTTCAGCAGCAGCGGAAGCCGGCGGATGTGGTCGCGCGAAGCAAGCTCCGGCACTACGCCACCGTAGGCCGCGTGAAGATCGATCTGGGAATGCAGGCTATGCGCCAGCAGACCCGCGCCAGTATCGTAGATCGCCACCCCAGTTTCGTCGCAGGAGGTTTCGATGCCGAGAACTTTCATGAGAACGGAAGCCCTTTTTTGGATGTCGCATTCTAACCTCCGGCGGGCGGGTCGCGCGCGCCACACCTCTTGCCTTCATCGGAGCCCTAGTTTATATTCGCGGTCTTTCTGCCCACCAGACACCCAAGGAAGTCCGCAATGCCCGGTATCCGCGTCAAGGAAAACGAGCCGTTTGAAGTTGCGATCCGCCGCTTCAAGCGCACCATCGAGAAGACCGGTGTGCTGACCGAACTGCGCTCGCGCGAGTTCTACGAAAAGCCCACCGCCGAGCGCAAGCGCAAGCTGGCAGCCGCAGTCAAGCGCAACCACAAGCGCCTGCGCAGCCAGATGCTGCCGCCGAAGCTGTACTGAGCCCTGCTGCGCCCCGCTTCAGGGGACGCCCGCACGCCGGCCGAAGGTTCGTTGACCTTCGCCCGGCGTGATGCTTTTTGATCTGCGCGCACCGCCGCCGCCATCCATGACGGATCTGGCAGGCGCGCGCAGTCGTCCTTGCGCGCGATGATCCCACAGTCCTTCGTTCAGGAACTGCTGACCCGCGTCGATATCGTCGACGTCATCGAGCGCTACCTGCCTTTGAAGAAGAGCGGCGCGAACTACTTCGCCTGCTGCCCCTTCCACGGCGAGAAGTCCGCATCCTTCTCGGTCAGCCCCTCGAAGCAGTTCTACCACTGCTTCGGTTGCGGCGTTCACGGCAGCGCCATCGGCTTCCTGATGGAATACAGCGGACTGGGCTTCGTCGATGCCGTGAAGGAACTCGCGGGGCAGGTCGGCCTGCAGGTGCCGGACGACGGCCGCAGCGCCAGCACGGTACACAACGACATCAGCGAGCCGCTCTACGAGGCGCTCGGGATCGCCGCGCGCTTCTACCAGGACCAGCTGAAGACCACGCCGCATGCAGTCGAGTACCTCAAGCGCCGAGGGCTGTCGGGAAAGATTGCAGCGCGCTTCGGTCTCGGCTTTGCACCAGACGATTGGCAAAGCCTGAAAGAGACCGTTTCCGACTATCAAGCCAAGACGCTGGCCGACGCAGGTCTGGTGATCGACAACGACCAGGGGCGGCGCTACGACCGCTTCCGCGGCCGCATCATGTTCCCGATCCACGACCGCCGCGGGCGCATCATCGCCTTCGGTGGCCGCGTGCTGGACAAGGGAGAGCCCAAGTACCTCAACTCGCCCGAAACGCCGCTGTTCGAGAAGGGGCGCGAGTTGTACGGACTCTTCCTCGCGCAGAAGGCGATCCGCGATGCGGGGTTTGCGGTCGTGGTCGAGGGCTACATGGACGTGGTCGCCCTCGCGCAATATGGGCTCGAGAACGCGGTCGCCACACTGGGCACCGCCACCACGCCACAGCACGTGCACACCCTGCTGCGCCAGACCGATCGCATCGTCTTCTGCTTCGACGGCGACGCTGCCGGTCGCCGTGCAGCCTGGCGTGCCCTCGAGAATGCACTGGAGTCCCTGCGCGACGACGCCACGCTGGCCTTTCTGTTCCTGCCTGCCGAGCACGACCCGGACTCCTTTGTGCGCGCCGAAGGCGTCGAAGCATTCCGCACCGCCGCCAGCGCCGCCACACCCTTGGCCGGATTCTTGATCCAGGAACTCCGCAGTCGCCATCACCTCGAGAGCGCCGAGGGTCGCGCCGCGTTCGTACACGAAGCCGCGCCGCTCGTCACCCGAATCGCCGCCCCCCTGCTTCGATTACAGGTCATCAAGGCCGTCGCGGAAAGCGCGGGCATGACCCAGGCGGAGGTCGAATACGCGTTCGAACAGATCGCCAGCAGCGCAAAACGCAGGCGCGGTTCGGACCCACAGCCGGCAGCACACTCGCCCTCACCGGCGAGCAATCACGGTGCGCGCACGGATGACGCCACCTCCACCCCTACAAGTACGTCACGCATCCGCCCCAGGGGCACTCCGACCCCACGCCCGCGGCCCGGAGGGCGCCGCAAGCCGCCCTCGACCGCGGGCACCCTGCTGCGCCTCGTCATGCAGCATCCGACCTGGGCAGCGCGACTGCCCGTGGCCCTGGTTCCGGATGACAGCCCTGAAGGCCAGGCGCTGATCGCCATCATCGACCTGCTCAGTCTGGGCGAGGCGATTCCGGCCAACGGCTTGGGCGCACTCATCGAGCGCTTCCGCGACACTCCGCACGGCGACACGCTCTCACGCGTGGCGGCCGAGCTGGTCGAAGCGGAGTTCGACGAAAGCGTGGTGGAGGCCCTTTTCGACGACGCACTGCGCAAACTGCAGATGGACGCAATCGGCAAGGAAATCGACCTTCTTCTCAAGCAGGACCGCGAGGAAGGCCTCGACGCGCCCCGTCGCCATCGCCTGAACGGCCTGCTCATGGAGAAGCGGAACTTGGCCAGCAGCGGCAAAGTCTCAGATTTATAGTACAATTTTCGGTTTCCCTATTTCTTACACCCTCACCTGAGGAGTGCTATGGCACGCGAAAAAGCCAAGGATCCGCGCAAGGACGCGCCCTCCGCCAAGGGGCGCCCCTCCAAGGCGAAGGCCAAGGACAAGGCAGCCCCCGTCGTTGAAAGCCCCGCCGCCACCCCGCTCGACGCGGAGGTGCGTCGTACGCGCCTGAAGACCCTGATCACGCTCGGCAAGGAACGCGGCTATCTCACCTACGCCGAAATCAGCGACCACCTTCCGGACGACGTCGCCGATGCGGAACAGATCGAGGGCATCATCGCGACCTTCAACAACATGGGCATCCAGGTCTATGACGCGGCGCCTGCCGCCGAAGACCTGCTCATGTCGGACAGCGTCGCCACCAATGTCGACGAGGATGTCGCCGAAGAGGAAGCCGAACAGGCGCTGTCCTCCGTCGACTCCGAATTCGGGCGCACGACCGATCCGGTCCGCATGTACATGCGCGAGATGGGGACGGTCGAGTTGCTGACCCGCGAGGGCGAGATCGAGATCGCCAAGCGCATCGAGGATGGTCTCAAGCACATGGTGCAGGCAATCTCCGCCTGCCCGACCACGATCGCCGAGATGCTCGAGATCGTCGACCGCATCGCTGTCGACGAGGCCAAGATCGACGAGCTGATCGATGGTCTGATCGACCCGAACGCAGGCAGCGAGGAAGGCGCCGAGGACGACGGTGAAGACGAAAGCGCCGCCGCGTCCGCCGAAGACGATGAAACCGACGCGGATGACAGCGACGATTCGGACGAGGACGAGGACAGCGCCGACAGCGCAGAGCGCGCGAATGCCGCCTCGCTGCTGCAGCTCAAGAACGATGCTCTCGCCCGCTTCGGTGTCATCCGCGAGCTGTACACGAAGAAGATGGCCACGCTCGAGAAAAAGGGCTCGCAGGACAAGTCCTATCTCGCGCTGCAGCAGCAGATCTCCGACGAGTTGCTGAACATCCGCTTCACAGCAAAGGCCATCGAGAAGCTGTGCGACTCGGTCCGCCACATGGTCGAACAGGTGCGCGCACACGAGCGTCAGATCCTGCAACTGTGCGTCGACCGCGCCGGTATGCCGCGGACGCACTTCATCAAGGTCTTCCCTGGCCAGGAGGTCAAGCTGGACTGGCTCAAGGACGAGATTGCCTCCGGCAAGAACTACGCCGAAGGCCTGATGCGCATTCACCCGGCCGTACTCGAAGAGCAGCAAAAGCTCATCGACCTCCAGGACAGGCTCGGCATCCCGCTGAAGGAGTTGAAGGACATCAACCGCCAGATGTCCACCGGCGAAGCCAAGATGCGCCGCGCCAAGCGCGAGATGACGGAGGCCAACCTGCGCCTGGTGATCTCGATCGCCAAAAAGTACACCAACCGCGGCCTGCAGTTCCTCGACCTCATCCAGGAAGGCAACATCGGCCTGATGAAGGCGGTGGACAAGTTCGAATACCGCCGCGGTTACAAGTTCTCGACCTACGCCACGTGGTGGATCCGCCAGGCCATCACGCGATCGATCGCCGACCAGGCCCGCACCATCCGCATCCCGGTGCACATGATCGAGACGATCAACAAGATGAACCGCATCAGCCGCCAGATCCTGCAGGAAACCGGCCAGGAGCCCGATCCCGCGACGCTGGCCGAGAAGATGGAGATGCCCGAGGAGAAGATCCGCAAGATCATGAAGATCTCCAAGGAGCCGATCTCCATGGAGACGCCGATCGGCGACGACGACGACTCCCACCTGGGCGACTTCATCGAGGACACCGCGACCCTGGCCCCGGCCGAGGCCGCGATGTACTCCGGCCTGCGCGACGCTACCTGCGAAGTGCTCGACTCCTTGACTCAGCGCGAGGCCAAGGTGTTGCGCATGCGTTTTGGCATCGAGATGAACACGGACCACACACTGGAAGAGGTCGGCAAACAGTTCGACGTCACCCGCGAGCGTATCCGCCAGATCGAAGCCAAGGCCCTGCGCAAGCTGCGTCACCCGAGCCGCTCGGAAAAACTGCGCAGTTTCCTGGATAGCGACCAGTAAGGCAGCACCGGGCCTCTAGCTCATGCCTGGTTAGAGCAGCGGACTCATAATCCGTTGGTGCTGGGTTCGACTCCCAGGGGGCCCACCAGTTACATCAAGCACTTACGCCAGTCCTTCGGGGCTGGCGTTTTGCTTTCCTTTTCAGAGCATGCGCGTTCTCCGTTCTCCCGGAGTTCCAGCGCCTCGCCGCTACTCGCCACGCACACCGCTTGTGGATCGCTGCCACCGCTCTCAAGCCCCGCATCAGTGCACTCCAGTCTCGGCTGCGCACTCCGGGTCTCCGAATGGTGGCGAGCCGTAATGGCGCTGGCTGGGCACACCCAGATGCAACGTCTGCGCTCAGGCCCCCTAGGCCCTCGGCGCCTGCCTATCCCGCGGCAAGCTTCGCGGCGATTGCCGCGACGTGCCGGCCCTGAAACCGGGCGATGCCAAGCTCGTTCTCGCTCGGCATGCGCGAACCATCACCCGCGGCGAGCGTGGTCGCGCCGTAGGGGCTACCACCCGTGATTTCACTCATGATCGTCTGGCGTGCTTCCGAGTACGGCACGCCGACGATGACCATGCCGTGATGCAGCAGCGTGGTGTGGAAACTGGTGATCGTCGTCTCCTGGCCGCCGTGCTGGGTCGCGGTACTGGCAAACACGCTCCCGACCTTGCCGATCAGCGCGCCTTTGGCCCACAGGCCACCGGTCTGGTCGAGGAAGTTGCGCATCTGCGAGGCCATGTTGCCGAAGCGGGTCGGAGTACCGAAGATGATCGCGTCGTAGTCAGGGAGCTCGGCCACCGTGGCGATCGGCGCGACCTGGTCGAGCTTGATGCCGGACGATCGGGCAACCTGCTCCGGCACCAACTCCGGGACACGCTTGATCGTCGCCTGTGCCCCTGTTTCCCTCACGCCTTCGGCGACGGCGGATGCCATCGCTTCAATGTGTCCATACGACGAGTAGTACAGAACAAGTACCTTGGTCATGGCGTTTTCTCCGTGGGATTGATCGTGCAGCAAGGAACTGCCGTTCAAGCGCCTGGCGCCCGCGTGGGCGGTCCGGGCATCCTGCAGTATAGGCAGGCCGCGCCACGCGCGATGTCGCAGATTGCCTTCTGGCTTCTCATGCATCATGCGGTGCGCTCGACGATACCCCCCTCAACCCGCAAGGTCGCGCCCGTCGATGCGCCATGTCGCGTTGGCAGCGGGGAATCGGCCGTCTGTACGCACCAGCGGTCAAACTCGCCGCGCCTCACGCCGCATGGCGGAGACTGCAAGGCAACCGACAACGGGTCAGTCACTTACCGCCCCTTCGGAACTGGCATCTCGTTCTGTCGCCCCCGCTTCGATTCCCCGCGCAAGGTAGACCAGCCGCGGTCCCAGGTCGCGCTCGATCCGCTCGCGGGTGAGCGCATAGGCCGGCCCGCTCGCCGAGAGGACCAACAGATCCTGACCCGGGCACCGCATTGGAACCGCGACCGCATGCGTGTCACGGTTCCAATGCCCGAACGAAGTGCAGTAGCCGTGCTCGCGGAACTCCTCGTCGGCGCGCAGCAAGCCCTCGGCCAAGGCCGGCCAGGCCTCGGGGTCACGCAAGCGGATCTGCTCGACGAGGAAGCGGCGCTCCGCGTCGGGCAGCGCACACAGGAAGGCGCGCCCCATCGAGGTGGAGGCAATCGGCAGCTGCATTCCCGCGCTCACCTTCAGCGTCATCAGCGAGCGGGGCTGACAGCTTTCCAGATAGATCATGCTGAGCCGATCACGCGCGGAAAGTGCCACCAAGGCCTGCGCGTAATCGGCCAGATCCTGCATCAGCGGCCGGGCCATCTCGCGCACGTGGACATTGGCGAGCGCGGCATGACCCAGCGCCAGCACCGCACTGGTCAGGCGATAGCGCCCCGATGCGTCATCCAGGCCAAGGTAGCCAAGCTGCACCAAGGTATGCGTCAGCCTGGAAACGGTCGACCTGGCGAGCCCGGTGCGCTCGGCCAGCTCACCATTGGACAGCAGGCGGGCGTCGTTGGAGAAGCAGCGCAGCAGTTCGAGCCCGCGGGCGAGCGCCGTCACGAACTGACGATCGACGCCATCCCCAGAGGCCTCTTCTGCCCCCCGCGACACCCCAGCCTTTCTGTTCTGCATAGCGGAACACTCTATGAAATTTTTCGATTCTATGGCGATTGAGTGCGCATCCCGCTTCTCATTCGGCGCAATATTTGCAACGATTCCAGCACATTGATGATTATTTGTTCTGCACAGCGGAACTTCAACCGGATTTGATCATGTCCAGCACAGCCTCTTTTCAATGGGATGACCCGCTGCTACTCATCCAGCAGCTGAGTAACGAGGAGCGCATGGTGATGGATACCGCGCGCGCCTTTGCGGGGGACCAGCTCCTGCCACGCGTCACGGAAGCCTTCCGCCACGAGCGCACCGACCCGTCGATCTTCCGCGAGATGGGTGCGCTCGGCCTGCTCGGGCCGACCATCCCCGAGGAATATGGCGGTGCGGGACTGAGCTATGTCAGCTACGGGTTGATCGCCCGCGAGATCGAGCGCGTCGATTCGGGCTACCGCTCGATGATGAGCGTGCAGAGTTCGCTGGTGATGGTGCCGATCTTCGAGTTCGGCACCGAAGCCACGAAGCGCAAGTATCTGCCACGGCTGGCGACGGGCGAGTGGATCGGCTGCTTCGGCCTCACCGAGCCCGACCACGGCTCGGATCCAGGCTCGATGGCGAGCCGGGCGAGGCGCGTGGAGGGGGGCTGGCTGCTCAGCGGCAGCAAGATGTGGATCAGCAACAGCCCGATCGCGGACGTCTTCGTGGTCTGGGCCAAGGCCCAGGATGAGGACGGGGTCGAGCGCATCCGCGGATTCGTGCTCGAGAAGGGCTGGAAGGGACTGTCCGCGCCTGCCATCCACGGCAAGGTCGGGCTGCGTGCATCGATCACCGGCGAGATCGTCATGGACGAGGTCTTCTGCCCGGAGGAGAACGCCTTCCCCGATATCCGCGGCCTGAAGGGGCCTTTCACCTGCCTCAACTCCGCACGCTACGGCATCGCGTGGGGCGCACTCGGCGCGGCAGAGTCCTGCTGGCACACCGCGCGCCAGTACGTGCTCGACCGCAAGCAGTTCGGTCGCCCGCTGGCGGCCAACCAGCTCATACAAAAGAAGCTCGCTGACATGCAGACCGAGATCACCCTGGGCCTGCAGGGCTGCCTTCGCCTGGGCCGGATGAAGGACGAGGGCACGGCTGCGGTCGAGATCACCAGCATCATGAAACGCAACTCCTGCGGCAAGGCACTGGACATCGCCCGCATGGCGCGCGACATGATGGGCGGAAACGGCATCTCGGACGAGTTCGGCGTGGCGCGCCATCTGGTCAATCTCGAAGTGGTTAACACCTACGAGGGGACACACGACATCCACGCGCTGATCCTCGGCCGCGCGCAGACCGGCATCCAGGCCTTCTGCTGACCATGGCCGGCGCCCTCTCACACCTGCGCGTGCTCGACCTGTCACGCGTGCTCGCGGGCCCGTGGGCCTCGCAACTGCTGGGCGACCTTGGCGCGGAGGTGATCAAGATCGAACGCCCCGGTGGCGGCGACGACACCCGCGCCTGGGGCCCGCCCTGGTTCGAAGCAGACGGCCGGCGCGATGCGGCGTATTACCTCTCCACCAACCGCAACAAGGAATCGGTGGCGGTGGACATCACCCATCCCGCGGGGCAGGCGCTGGTGCGCGAACTCGCCATGCACTGCGACGTGCTGATCGAGAACTACAAGGTCGGCGGGCTGAAGCGGTACGGGCTCGATTTCGCCAGCCTGCAGGCGCTCAACCCGCGCCTGGTGTACTGCTCGATCACCGGCTTCGGGCAGGACGGCCCCTATGCCGAGCGCCCCGGCTACGACTTCCTGCTGCAGGCCATGGGCGGTCTGATGAGTCTCACCGGCGAGCCGGACGGGCCACCGCAGAAGGTGGGCGTGGCGCTCACCGACATCCTGACCGGGCTCTACGCCACGGTCGGGGTTCTCGCCGCGCTCGCACACCGTGAGCGCACGAACGAAGGTCAGCATATCGACCTTGCGCTGCTGGACGTACAGGTCGCCTGCCTGGCCAACCAGGCCATGAATTACCTGGTTTCGGGCAAGGCACCCACGCGCATGGGTAACGCGCATCCCAACATCGTCCCCTACCAGGCCTTTCCGACCGCGGACGGGGATATCGTGCTCACGATCGGCAATGACCGCCAGTGGGCCGCCTTCTGTCGCCTTGCCGGGCGCGAGGAGTGGATCACGGATGCTCGCTTCGAGAGCAACGCGGCACGGGTCGAGCACCGCCAGACCCTGATCCCGCTGCTGCGTCAGACGACGGTGATGCGCAGTACCGACGACTGGGTGCGGGCGCTCGAGGCGGCGGGCGTACCAGGCGGCCCGATCAACGACCTTGCGCGCGTATTCGCAGACCCACAGATCCGCCACCGCCGCATGAGGGCCGAAATCGGCGGCATCCCCCAGCTCGCCAATCCGCTTCACCTGTCGGCGACGCCACCCGCCTACCGTCATGCGCCTCCCGCGGTGGGCGAGCACACGGAGGACGTCCTCCAACGCGTCCTCGGGCTGGACGAGGCGCGCATTGAAACCCTGCGCAGGGAGGGCGCAATCGACTGAAATTCAATCGCCTTCGGGGTATCAAGGTTCGGGCAAACACGCATTGCCTCCAGGGTGCCGCCCGACGCACAGTTTCACCGCCCAAGCCGGGCACAAGATCCGGCCTCAGCCAATACGACCATTTGTCTGATCAACCAGGTAGGAGACAACCATGAAGTTGATTCGCACGCTCGGCCTCGCCGCGTTCACGGCCCTTGCCACCGTCGGCAGCGGCATCACGCACGCCCAGCAGCAGTTCGTCACCGTACTGACCGGCGGCACCAGCGGCGTGTATTACCCGCTCGGTGTCGCGCTCTCCAAAGTGTATGGCGATGCGCTGCCCAGCGCTCGCGTCAGCGTTCAGTCCACCAAGGCCAGCGCAGAGAACCTCAATCTGCTG
This sequence comes from Thauera sp. AutoDN2, assembly GCF_051280715.1. Taxonomy (NCBI): domain Bacteria; kingdom Pseudomonadati; phylum Pseudomonadota; class Betaproteobacteria; order Rhodocyclales; family Zoogloeaceae; genus Thauera; species Thauera sp. AutoDN2. Next base: position 184,240 of record NZ_JBNCAR010000002.1, read on the forward strand.
CAGGCGGGCCGTGGCGAAGTCGCATTCGCCCTGGGCGATTCCGTTTCCGCGGCATGGAACGGGGTGGAAGAGGCCGGCTTCAAGAGCAAGCTCGACAAGCTGCGGGGTCTGGCTGGCATTTACAACAACTACATCCAGATCGTTGCGGCCGCCGATTCCGGCATCCGCAGCCTGGCGGATCTCAAGGGCAAGCGCGTATCCGTGGGCGCAGCGCGTTCGGGCACCGAGCTCAACGCACGCGCCATCTTCAAGGGCGCGGGAATGAGCTACGAGGATCTCGCCAAGGTCGAATACCTGCCGTTTGGCGAGTCCGTCGAACTCATCAAGAACCGCCAGCTCGACGCCACCCTGCAATCCGCCGGGCTGGGGGTCGCATCGATCCGCGATCTCGCCAATGCACTCAATATCACGGTGATTCCCGTCCCTGCCGAGGTGGTCGCGAGCATCGGGGACGCGGCGTACCAACCCTCCGTGATCCCGGCGAACACGTATCAGGGGCAGGCCGAGGACGTGCCGACGGTGGCAATCCGCAATATTCTCGTCACGCACGCTGAAGTGCCGGACGAGGTGGTGTACGCAAAGACCAAGTCGATGTTCGAGAACCTCGACCAGCTCGTATCGGCCCATGCCGCCGCACGCGGCATCCAGGCCGAGGGGGCGGCCGACAATCTGCCGCTGCCGCTGCACCCCGGGGCCGAGCGCTACTACCGAGAGGCGGGCCTGCTCAACTGAGCCCGGCAGCGTGACGGCGCCTCCTCCAGGCGCCGCCACGCCGTCTTTCCGACACCCCCCTCACCACACGCCCCGGTGGGCAGACGGTAGCGCACAGGATCTAGGTTGTCCTGTGATCGAAGCCCGCCGGTGAGGCATGCAACCCGCGGCACACCCACAGGCTCAGTCAAATGCAGGACGCACACGTCGCCCCCTTCGGTTGGGACAAGGGCTTGCAGGGGCGCGCCCTGTTCCTGATCGCAATCGCGTTCTCCGCCTTCCAGATCGTGGTGGCGGCCTACCACCCGCTGTCCTCGCAGGTCGTGCGTGCGATTCACGTCGGCTTCATGCTGCTGATGACCTTCGCGTTGATGCAGCACTGGCTCCCACGTCGGTCGGTGCCCGCACTCGCATGGTTGCTGGGGGTGCTCGCCCTTCTGCTCGCGTCGTATCACTGGCTGTTCGAATCGGATCTGATCGTACGCGCTGGCGACCCGACCCGAGCCGACATCGTCGTCGGCAGCCTCACCCTGCTGCTGGTGTTCGAAGCCGCACGTCGCATCATGGGCCCGGCGCTGCCGCTGATCTGCGCCGCCTTCTTCGCCTATGCCCTGTTCGGCCAACACCTGCCCGGTGACTTCGCCCACCGAGGCTACGGCTTCGACCAGCTCATCGAGCACCTCACCTTCGGCACCGAGGGCATCTACGGTATCCCAACCTACGTCAGCGCCACCTACATCTTCCTGTTCATCCTGTTTGGCGCCTTTCTCGAGCAGGCCGGCATGATCCGGCTGTTCACCGATTTCGCCCTCGGGACGGTCGGCCACACGCGCGGGGGGCCAGCCAAGGTATCCGTCGTCACCTCGGGCATGATGGGTACGATCAACGGCTCGGGCGTGGCCAATGTGGTGACCACCGGCCAGTTCACCATTCCGCTGATGAAGCGCTTCGGGTATCGGCCCGAGTTTGCCGGCGGCGTCGAAGCAACCTCGAGCATGGGCGGGCAGATCATGCCCCCGGTGATGGGCGCGGTCGCCTTCATCATGGCCGAGACGATCGGGGTGGCGTATGTGGAGATCGTCAAGGCGGCGATCATCCCTGCCCTGCTCTATTTCGTCACTGCGTTCTGGATGGTCCATCTCGAGGCCGGGCGCGCCGGCCTGCACGGCATTCCCAAGGACGAGTGCCCCGACCCCTGGGCAGCAGTGAGGCGACAGTGGTACCTGCTGCTGCCGCTTGCGGTGCTGGTCGGGCTCCTGTTTTCGGGGTACACGCCCCTGTTCTCGGGCATGGTCGGTCTGGCGCTGACCGCGGTGCTGATCCTTGGCGCTGCAGTGGCGCTCCGCCTGCGTGGCAATGCGCTGCGCTTCGCGTTCTGGATCGCGCTGGGCGTCTTCTGCGCCGGCTTCTTCAAATGGGGCATCAGCGCGATCCTGAGCGTGATCGCCGGCCTCGTACTGCTCTGCTTCTTCGTCAGCGGCGGGCGCGCCACGCTGCGCATCGCCGCCAACGCCCTCGCTGACGGCGCCCGCCACGCGCTTCCGGTGGGCGTGGCCTGCGCCCTGGTGGGCGTCATCATCGGCGTGCTCACCCTCACCGGCGCTGCCACCACCTTCGCCAACGCCATCATCTCGCTCGGCAAGGACAACCTGCTGCTGTCGCTGATGCTGACCATGCTCGTCTGCCTGCTGCTGGGCATGGGCATCCCGACCATCCCCAACTACATCATCACCAGCTCACTGGCCGCACCCGCGCTGCTGGAGTTGGGCGTGCCGCTGATCGTGTCGCACATGTTCGTGTTCTACTTCGGAATCCTGGCCGATCTCACGCCGCCGGTGGCACTAGCCGCCTTCGCGGCGGCACCGATCGCCGGCGTGTCAGGGATGCGCATCGGCCTGCAGGCGGTGCGGGTGGCGCTCGCGGGCTTCGTCGTGCCCTACATGGCGGTCTATGCACCAGAGCTGATGCTGCAGGGCGACCCGACAGTTCTCGCAGTCGCATGGATCGTCTTCAAGGCGCTGGTGGCGATTGCGCTCTGGGGCGTCGCCTCGATTGGCTATCTGTGGCAGCCGGTGAGTTGGCCGCTGCGCATCTGGGCTTTCCTGAGCGCCCTCTTTCTCGTCGCCGCACTGCCGGTCACCGACGAGATCGGTCTGGGCAGTGCGGCCCTTCTGTTCGGCTGGCTGGCCTGGCGCCAGCGCCGCAGCGTCGTGGCGAGCACATGATCGGCATCTGCCTGCTGAGCGGCACGCTGGCGGCGTTCGTACCCGCAGAGCGATTCACCCTGGCGTGGACCCACTCGATCGAGAAGCAGCGCTGGGAAGAAGACTGGCAGATCCAGCCCGCCGACCTGGGATCCCAAGGCGACACGAAGTCCTGGGCGCTGGCGCTGATGGAAGCCCGGGTCCGCGGTTCGGGTGCCGGCATGGAGCCTCCGGCTGGCGCCGAACTCCGAGACGGCGTTTGGCACTACCGCGTGAGCCGCGCCGTCGAGGCGCTGGAACTGACACACAGTGCGTATGCCGCGCCCTACGAACTCTGCACCGGCGGGCGCTGCCGACCCCTCGCAGACCACCTGCCCGGACTGGAGCCGCAGCCCGCAGAGGCCGTCGTAGTGACCCTGCGGGGTTGCAGGCAAACGCCCTGAGAAACCATCGCGAGGCCTGGGCGCAAACAGGCCTGGGCGTAGACATGACGATGGGGACCGAAGTCCCCACCGGCTTTTCTTTGGTAACAAGGCTCAAGCAGCCTCGGCATAGGCCTTAAGCGGCCAGTGCGAAACGCTCATCGTTGGCGTTTATGGATTTGCGCGGATTACGTCCGTCGCCTCTCGGGTTGCCTGCTCACCTTTGCCCGCCCTGTCGAAACCGGTACACCCCCACCCAAGCACACTCCCGAATGCACTTGGGTGGAGGTGAGGGGAATCGAACCCCTGTCCAGAACGCCTCCAGATTGCCGGGATTACAACCATGCGACGAATCTTACGCAGGTTGCCCTTCGTATTCAATGCCTCGGCGCAATCCGACCGGGCGAGCTTTGTAAGCGCTTGTCTCGTGCAGGCTCGCCCTGCGACCAGATCAGCGGTCCACGTTCACCACGATACGGCCCCGCTCCTTGCCATCGAGCAGGGCGGTAGCGGTGTCGATCACCTCGTCGAGCCCGATCTCCCGGGTCATCAACTCGAGCTTGCTCACGTCGAGGTCGCGTGCGAGCCGGCGCCAAGCTTCCAGGCGATCCTCGCGCGGCGCCATCACGCAGTCGATGCCGACCAAGGTCACGCCGCGCAGGATGAAAGGCGCGACCGACGCCGGAAAATCGAGCCCCTGCGCGAGTCCGCAGGCGGCGACGGTGCCCCGATACTTCGTTGTGGCACATGCGTTGGCCAGGGTGTGACTGCCGACCGCATCGATCACGCCCGCCCAACGCTCCTTGCCTAGAGGCTTTCCGGGCAAACCGAGTTCATTCCGGTCGATGATCTCGCTGGCCCCGAGGGACTTCAGGTAATCCGCCTCCTGTGGCCGGCCGGTGGACGCAACGACCGTAAATCCGAGCTTCGCGAGCAAGGCGATCGCCACACTACCCACGCCACCGCTCGCCCCGGTTACGAGCACTTCGCCGCGCTCCGGCGTCACCCCATGGCGCTCGAGCGCCATCACGCACAGCATGGCGGTGTAGCCAGCGGTGCCAATCGCCATCGCCTGACGCGGGGTGAACGCCTCCGGCAGCGGCACCAGCCATTCGCCACGGACCTGCGCCCGTTGCGCCAGTCCGCCCCAGTGCACCTCGCTCAGCCCCCATCCATTGAGGGTCACCGCATCGCCGACTGCCACGCCGGGGTGGCTGCTGGCTTCCACGGTGCCGACGAGGTCGATGCCCGGCACCATGGGGAACTTGCGCACGACCGCACCGCGGCCGGTGATCGCCAGCCCGTCCTTGTAATTGAGCGAGGAATAGGCGACGCGTACGCTGACATCGCCCTCGGGCAGCGTGGATTCATCCAACGCCTTGACCGACGCACGGTAGCCTGCGTCGTCCTTCTCGATCAGAACCGCCCTGAACATGGTGTCGACCTCCGTTGTGAAAACTAAAATGCCCACGCGGGATCATAAGTCAGGTGATGCATCACCCGCACGCCTGCCCCGAACGGCCGACGGGCGCCACGGGGCTGTAATGAAACGCCTCGCCGGGTGATAATGCGGGACTTCCGAACAAACGGACTCGAAGCAATGAAGCGTGTTGATGATTTCCGCCTGAAACTGGGTTCCAGCGAACTCGTGCCGATCATGGTCGGGGGTATGGGAGTGGACATCTCCACTTCCGACCTGGCACTCGAGGCTGCACGCCTGGGCGGAGTCGGGCACATTTCCGATGCCATGCTGCCGACGGTATCCGACCGGCGCTACAACACCAAGTACGTCAAGAACAAGCTGCAGCAGTATAAGTTCAACGTCGCCAACGCCGACAAGTCAGTGGTGCAGTTCGACCTCGGACTGATCGCCGAGGCCACCGCGACCCACGTCAGTCGCACCATGGAGCGCAAGCGCGGCCCAGGGATGGTGTTCATCAACTGCATGGAAAAGCTGACGATGAACGCGCCGAAGGAAACCCTGCGCGTGCGCCTGCGCACCGCGATGGATCACGGCATCGACGGCATCACGCTCGCCGCCGGCCTGCATCTGGGCTCGTTCGCATTGATCGAGGACCACCCGCGCTTCCGCGATGTGCAACTGGGCATCATCGTCAGTTCGCTGCGTGCGCTGCAGCTCTTCCTGAAGAAGAGCGCCCGTACCGGCCGCATGCCCGACTACGTTGTGGTCGAGGGGCCGCTCGCCGGCGGCCACCTCGGGTTCGGCCTCGACTGGGCAGAGTACGATCTCGCCACCATCGTCACCGAGATCCGCGACTGGCTGCGCGAGCAGCAGCTCGACATTCCGCTGATTCCGGCCGGCGGCATCTTCACCGGCACCGATGCGGTGAACTTCCTCGACGCCGGGGCGGCTGCGGTGCAGGTTGCAACCCGCTTCACCGTAACCACCGAATGCGGCCTGCCCGACGACGTCAAGCAGCATTATTTCAAAGCAAGCGAAGAGCAGATCGAGGTCAACCAGATCTCGCCTACCGGCTACCCGATGCGGATGCTCAAGAGCAGCCCGGCAATCGGCAGCGGCATCCGCCCCAACTGCGAAGCATACGGCTATCTGCTCGATTCGACCGGCAACTGCCAGTACATCGAGGCCTACAACCGGGAGGTGGCTGCGCACCCCGAGGCAAAGAAGGTGAAAGTCTTCGACAAGACCTGTCTGTGCACGCACATGCGCAACTTCGACTGCTGGACCTGCGGGCACTACACTTACCGACTCAAGGACACCTCGGTCTGCGGGGAGACGGGTGATTACCGCATCCTGTCCGCCGAGCACGTGTTCAAGGATTATCAATTCAGCACCGAGGGCCGTATCGCCCTGCCGGAGTGATTCCGCTCAGACAGGCAGCCGAGGAATAGTTCCTCGGCATGCGCGCCCGCAGAGGAAATACTTGCGCGCATGGAACGACTGCCCGAAAGATCGATGCAGGTCGTCGTGCTCGACGACACGCCACTCAACCTCGCCCTGATGCGTTCGCTCGTCGACCGGCTCGGGGGGGCTCGCGCCCTCCCTTTCGAAGCGCCTCGCGATGCGCTTGCGTGGTGCCAGGGCAATGAGCCAGACCTGATCATCCTCGACTACATGATGCCGGAGATGGATGGACTGGAGTTCCTGCGCCGGATACGGGCTGACCGCGACCGGGACAGCCTGCCGATCCTCATGGTCACTGCCAGCCACGAGCGCGAAGTGCGTTACCAGGCGCTGGATCTGGGCGCAAACGACTTCCTGACGAAACCGATCGACGGCCATGAGTTCAGCGCCCGGGTGCGCAACATGCTCAAACTGCGCGAGGCCCATCTCGCCACTCAACAGCGTGCCGAGATACTCGCCGCCGAAGTGCGCAAGGCGACGGCGGCGATCGTGGACCGCGAACAAGAGACCGTCACCCGGCTGGCGCGCGCAGCCGAGTTCCGCGACCCGGAGACGGGAGCACACATCCAGCGCATGGCACATTACTCGGCGCTGATCGCACGACAGCTGGGGCATTCGACCGCGTCGGTCGATGCCCTGCTGCTGGCAGCCCCGATGCACGACGTGGGTAAACTCGGCATCCCTGACACCATCCTGCTCAAACCAGGAAAGCTGTCCACGGAAGAGCTTGCGGTGATGCGGCGCCACTCCCAGATCGGCTATGACATCCTGAAGGATTCCTCATCGAGCATCCTGCGCCTGGGCGCCACGATCGCCCTGACCCACCACGAGAAGTTCGACGGCAGCGGCTATCCGAACGGCCTTGCCGGCACGGACATTCCGGTCGAGGGGCGGATTGTCGCCGTGGCCGATGTATTTGATGCGCTTACGTCGGCACGCCCCTACAAGCCCGCATGGCCCATGTCGCGCGCGATTGCGTTGCTGCGCGATGGTCGCGGCCGGCATTTCGACGGTGACTGCGTCGATGCGCTACTGCATGCCTGGGAGGCCGTGCTGGAGATTCGCGTACGCTTCCGCGACGACGACGCGGGCTTCCGCGATGACGACGAGCTTGGTATCCCGTCGCCCCCGGAATCGCGGCACTGATTCAGTCTTTGCGTTCGATCAGTTCGACCTTGTAGCCATCGGGATCTTCGACAAAGGCAATCACCGTGCTGCCGTGCTTCATCGGGCCCGCTTCGCGCACCACCTTTCCACCGCGTGTACGGATCTCGTCGCAGGCCTTCTTTGCATCCGCAACTTCCAGCGCGACATGGCCATAGGCCGTGCCGAGCGCGTACTCGGTCACTCCCCAGTTGTGGGTGAGTTCGAGCACGGCGCCCTCGGCCTCGTCCTGATAGCCGACGAAGGCGAGGGTGAATTTGCCCTCGGGGTAATCCTGCCGGCGCAGCAGACGCATGCCCAGCACATCGGTGTAGAACGCAAGGGACCGGTCGAGATCGCCGACGCGCAGCATGGTGTGGAGAATTCGCATGGGTGGTGTCCTGTTCGTTTGCTTGTTCAATGTTCCCGTGCGCCGCCCGCAGAACCGACTGCGCAGGTGAGGACCGGCAGGGTCGCCGTGGCCTCGCGCAACTGGGCCCGCGCTTCGCGCCAGCCCGGGTAAAGACGCTCGACGACCGCCCAGAAGCGCGGCGAGTGGTTCATCTCCAGCAAATGAGCGACTTCATGCGCCACCACGTAGTCGATCAGGGCCGGGCGGAGATGAACCAGCCTCCAGTGCAGGCGAATACCCGAGCGCACACTGCAACTGCCCCAGCGTGTGCGTGCGTTCGACAGTCGCACCGGCGGCACGGGCAGCGCAAGTCGATGACAGCATTCCTCCACCCGCCCGTGATACCAGGCAAGCGCCCGGGCCTGCAACGCACGTACGAGCGCACGTTGCGTGTCGACGGCGGTAGGTAGCATGAGTTCCTCCCGCGCGCCATCCAGCTGCCAGCGCACGCTGCGGCCCGGGTGCAGGCGAAGCGTCAATGGGCAGCCGAAAAGCGGCAGCGTGGCCCCATCGACAACGTCCATCGCCGGCGCGGCGCGCACCGCAGTCCGCGCCTGCAGCCGGTCCAGCAGCCAACGGCCGTGGCTGTGGATGAAGCGCTCAATCTCGTCCAGCGGAGTGCGCAAGGGCACCGCCACACGCGCGCCACGGTGGTCGACCTGAAGTGCGAAGGAGCGTCGCGCGGAGCGGCGCAGGATCAGGTCGACACGCGTTCCTTCGACCAAGAGGCTGTGCGCCTGCTCCTGTGCCGCAACGCGGCCGCGAGCGCTCAAGCCTTGTCTTCCCAGGTCAGGCCGCGGGCACCGAGATCGGCCTTGATCACCGCCATCGCATCGGCCACGCGCGCGGCCTTGCCCTTCATGCCCAGCTCCAGCGAGCGGCGCTGCCCTTCTGCCGCGATGGTAGGCAGGCTGAACAACGTGGCGTCGGGATAGTCGGCGCAGACCTGACGCATCAGGCCGATGAGTTGCCCCTCGTAGGCATCCCACACGGTCACCGCCTGCTCGACGTAGTCCTCGGCGTGATGCAGATGGGCAAACCGGGTATCGAGCACCCACTCCACCATGGGCCACGCCATCACCGGGAAGCCGGGGGTGAAGTAGTGCTGCCGGATCGAAAAGCCGGGAATGCGGTTGAAACTGTTGGGAATGATCTCGCTACCGACCGGATAAACGCCCATCTGCAGCCGCTCGGGTGTGATCTCATCGCCAAAACGGGCGCGGATCTCGGCTTCTGCCTGCGGGTGCAGGGCGAGCTCCAGACCAAGCGCCGCCCCTGCCGCCTGGCGGGTCCGATCGTCCGGGGTGGCCCCGATGCCGCCAAAGCTGAACACCACGTCGCCGGTGGCAAAGGTCTGACGCAGAGTCTCGGCCAGGCGGGCAAAATCGTCGCCGACGTAGCGCGCCCAGGACAGTTTCAGGCCACGCGCGCCAAGCAGCTCGACCAGCCTCGCCAGATGTTTGTCGCTGCGGCGGCCGGAAAGGATCTCGTCGCCGATGATCAGAGCACCGAAGTTCATGAGGGTTCTCAACGAATGGCGCCGGGCTCTGCATCGAGCACGGTCACGCCGTACTTGAGCCGATGGCGGCGCAGGGTTTCGAGCATGTAATGGACGAACGCGAGACCGGCAAAGGCAGGCGCGACCAGGTTGATCACCGGCACGTAAGCGAGCAATGCTGTGCCCCCACCGAGCAGGAGCATCTGCGGCCGCCAGTCATCGCGCAGGCGCTGGAGTTCGCCCCGGTCGGCGTGGAACATCAGCGCGTCATAGCCGAAGGCACGCTGGTTGAGCCAGCCCGTGAGGCCTACGGAAATCAGCAGGCCCGCTCCGGGAATCAGCCAGAGCGGAAGGGAGATCAGCAGTGCGGCCAGGAACAGGACGCCCGCGAGGATCGAATTCCACGCACTACCGAGGTTGGAGCCGCCACGACGCTGCTCGACTTCCGCGTAGTCGCTGCGAGCCACGCGCTCGAGCATCAGCGGCAACGCGATCGTCGCCACCAGCATCGCCGCGGTGACATAGACCAGCGGCACAACCAGCAAGGCGGCGGCGATCTGAACCAGCACCAGCACGATGGCCGCCGTCGTTTCCGAGGCCGAGATCCAGCCGCCGACAAAGGACCAGTTGCTCACCTGCTCGAAGATCCATCCGGTGACCGGCGTCCACGCATAGAAGGCCACGCTGGCCCAAACCAGGACCGAGAGCAGCCCCGGCCAGAGCAGATGCCAGAAGATGTCGCGCCGTCCCAAGCTACGCGCGGCGCGTCCCAGGGCAACCAGAATGTCCTTCATTCGCCCACCTCGCCTCCGGACTCAAGCGTTCAACGCGGCATGCCCGGGAGCCCGCCCGGCATCATGCCCTTCATGGCGCGCATCATCTTCTGCATGCCGCCCTTGGAGAACTGCTTCATCACTTTCTGTGTCTGCTCGAACTGGTTGAGCAGGCGATTCACCTCCTGCACGGTGACCCCTGCGCCGGCCGCAATGCGGCGCTTGCGGCTGGCCTTGAGCAATTCGGGCTTTGTGCGCTCGAGCGGGGTCATCGAGTTGATGATGCCCTCGATGCGGGAGATGGCCTTCTCTTCCGCCCCACCCTGCAGCTTGCCCGCGGCTTGCGCGAACTGCGCCGGCAGCTTGTCCATCATCGAGGACAGCCCGCCCATCTTGCGCATCTGGGCAATCTGCTCCTTGAAGTCGTTGAGATCAAACCCTTTTCCGGTCTTGAGCTTCTGCGCGAAGACCCGCGCCTTCTCCTCGTCGACGCCACGGCGCGCCTCCTCGACCAGGCCGAGGATGTCGCCCATGCCGAGAATACGGCTGGCCATGCGGTCCGGATGGAAGGGCTCCAGCCCGGAGAGCTTCTCGCCGACACCGGCGAACTTGAGCGGCTTGCCGGTGACGTGGCGCACCGACAGCGCCGCACCGCCACGCGAATCACCGTCGAGCTTGGTGAGCACGACGCCAGTGAGCGGCAGTGCTTCGTTGAAGGCGCGCGCCGTGTTGACCGCGTCCTGGCCAAGCATCGCGTCGACCACGAACAGGGTTTCGATCGGCTTGGCTGCGACATGTAGATCCTTGATCTCGGCCATCATGGCCTCATCCACCGCAAGCCGGCCAGCGGTGTCGACCAGGAGCACGTCGACGTGATGCTTGCGCGCGTAATCGAGCGCGGCGAGCGCGATGTCGACCGGCTTCTGCACCGTCTCGGAGGGGAAGAAGCCGACGCCGGCCTGGGCGGCCACCGTCTTCAGCTGCTCGATCGCTGCCGGGCGATAGACGTCGGTGGACACCACCAACACCTTTTTCTTCTGCTGCTCATGCAGGAACTTGGCGAGCTTGCCGGTGGTGGTGGTCTTGCCCGCGCCCTGCAGGCCGGCCATCAGCACGACCGCCGGCGGCTGAGTGGAAAGATTCAGGCCCTCGTGCGCACCGCCCATGAGCGCCTTGAGTTCGTCATGCACGACACCCACCAGCGCCTGCCCGGGCGTCAGGGAGGCGATCACCTCCTGGCCGACCGCCTTTTCCTTGACTCGGGCGACGAAGTCCTTGACCACGGGGAGCGCAACGTCCGCCTCGAGCAGAGCCATGCGCACCTCTCGCATGGCCTCCTGGATGTTCTCTTCTGTGAGGCGAGCCTGGCCACGCAAGGTCTTCACGACCTTGGACAGCCGTTGAGTCAGATTGTCGAGCATTGTGTAAGAGGCCTTCCGCGCGTGACTTGGAGTAAACTGCAGCTACGTATGGGCACAATTCTACTTCATCTGCTTCCCGCCTCGCTTTATGCCGGGCTCGGGGTCTTCTTCTGGCGGACCTGCATGGCAGGAGACGTGGGCGTCTCGCGCCTGAGCGCAAGGCGCGAGTGCATGAGCACCCGCGAGCGCCTGCTGTTGCTCGTCGCGATGATTGCACACGGCCTGACCCTGCACGTCAGCATCTTCCCCGGCGACGAGATGCGCTTCGGCTTCGGTCTTGCAGTTTCCCTCATGGTCTGGCTGGCAGTGTGCTTCTACTGGGTGGAAACGCTGTACACCCGGCTCGACGGCTTGCACGCGGCAGTGATGCCTGCCGGGGCCATCGCCAGTCTGATCCCGCTGCTGTTCCCGGGTGACCATGTGCTGGCCAACGCCACCTCAGCCGGATTCCGCGCGCATTTCGTGATCGCGATGCTGGCCTACAGCCTATTCACCCTCGCCGCGCTGCACGCCATGCTGATGTCGATCGCAAGCCGCCAGTTGCACAATGCCCATTTCAGCCGCCTGCTCTCAGGGCTGCCGCCCTTGCTGACCATGGAGGCATTGCTGTTCCGCCTCATCGGCATTGCCTTCGTGCTGCTGACACTCACCCTCGCCAGCGGTGTGCTGTTTTCCGAGACCCTGTTTGGGCAAGCCTTCCGGGTGGACCACAAGACGGTCTTCGCCTTCATCTCGTGGCTCCTGTTCGGCGGGCTCCTGCTCGGTCGACGGCTGTGGGGCTGGCGCGGACGGCTGGCGTTGCGCTGGACGCTCGCGGGCTTCGTCGCGCTCATGCTTGCCTACGTAGGCAGCCGCTTCGTTCTTGAAGTCCTGCTCGGCCGCGCGGCCTGAGCAGGCCTTGCGCGTGCTGGGCTCGAGCGTACCGGGCGCGAGTTGACAGCGTCCTGACCCACGCGAATACTCGGGGTCCCTCTCAACACCCCGTTACCCGTGTCGGACCTTAGCCTGACGCTCCAAGTCGTCGCACTGATCGTGCTGCTCATACTCTCGGGCAGCTTCTCGATGTCCGAAACGGTCATGATGGCCGCAAACCGCTACCGCCTCCGCTCCCTGGCTGCCCAGGGGCATCGCGGAGCAGTCCTGGCCCTCGACCTGCTCGCCCACACCGACAGGTTGCTGGGCGTGATCCTGCTCTTCAACAACCTGGTGAATACCGCCGCAGCTACCCTGGTCAGCGTACTGACGATGGAGCTTTTCGGCGATGAGCGCTGGGTGCTCGGCGCGGCAACGCTGCTGGTGACCTTCGCGATCCTGGTGTTCGCGGAGATCACTCCAAAGGTGGTCGGCGCCACGCATGCCGACCGCCTCGCGCCGATCGTCGCGTATCCGCTCACGGCACTCCTGCGGACGTTCTATTTCGCGGTGTGGTTCGTCAATCTGTTTTCCAGCGCGCTGCTGCGGACGTTCAGGCTCAACCCCAGGAAGGACGCCGAGACTGGGCTCTCGGTCGATGAGCTGCGCGCGATGGTGGCGGAATCGGGACACTACATCCCGCACAAGCACCGCAGCATCCTCCTCAACCTGTTCGACCTCGAGAACATCACCGTGGAAGACGTGATGACGCCGCGCGGAGCGATCGAGGGGATCGATCTCTCCGAGCCGGAAGCAGAGATCCGGCGCCAGATCGCGACCAGCTTTCACACCCGGCTGGCCGTGCATGACGGTGACAGCGAGCACGTGATCGGGGTGCTGCACCAGCGCCGCCTGCTCAGCGACACCCTGGAACAGGACTTCGACATCGAGCGCATTCGCGAACTGCTCGCACGGCCCTACTTCGTTCCTGCCGACACACCACTGTATTCGCAACTCCAGTTTTTCCAGGAGAACCAGCAGCGTCTGGCCTTCGTCGTGGACGAGTACGGCGAACTGCTCGGCCTGATCACGCTCGAGGACATCATCGAGGAACTGATCGGCAAGTTCACCACCAGCACGCCGGACGCCGGCAACCGCATGAACTGGAGCGAAGACGGCAGCGTGCTGGTCGACGGCTCGTCCAACCTGCGGGAACTCAACCGCCGCCTCGATCTGGATCTGCCCATCGACGGCCCCAAGACCCTCAACGGCCTGATTCTCGAGTTTCTCCAGGACATCCCGGAGACCGGCGTATCAATGAAGATCGGCAATACTCCGGTGGAGGTGGTACAGACGGAAGACCGCATGGTGCGCACTGCCCGCCTGTATCGCCCGCTCCAGGAGCGGCCTCAGCCCTGAGGAAGGCATCACACATGGCATGACAGAGCACTTTACAAGGTCGGGCACGACGTGCAAGATCGGCCGCACTCCGGAGAAGAGCAAGGTATGGCGGCAACTTCCAAACCGGCCCTGAGCGGCTTCGCCAGGGCATTGATTCAGCATGGGCACCTGCGCGAAGAAGATGCGATCGCATGCTCGACGCAAGCCCATGATGGCAGCAACGCCTTCATCCTCGAAGTCGCCGGAAAAGGCCTGGTCAGCTGCACGGCAATGGCGCACTTCGCGGCGGAGACCTTCGGCTACCCGCTACTGGACATTTCCGCATTCGACGCGCAGGTGTTTGCACGCGATGCGGTCGACCGCAAGCTTCTCACCAAGCATCAGGTCGTGCCCCTGCTCAAGCGCCAGAACCGGATCACGCTTGCCGTTGCAGACCCCTCGAACCTGCGCGCGCTGGACGAGATCCGCTTCCAGACCGGCATGCAGCTCGATCTCGTCATCGCCGAGGCGGACAAGCTCAAGCGCATCGTAGAGGGCCTTTCGGAGTCAACGTCCGAAACGCTCAAGGACCTCACCGGCGAGGCCTTCGACATGGACCTGCTGCAGCAGGAAGGTCCAGGACAGCAAGCCGAAGAGGAGGACAGCAGCGATGTCGATGACGCCCCGGTCGTCAAGTTCATCCAGAAGGTGCTGATCGACGCCATCAATGAGGGCGCCTCCGACATCCACTTCGAACCCTACGAAAAGTTCTACCGCATCCGCGTGCGCACCGACGGCATCCTGCGCGACATCGCCCAGCCGCCCTTGGTACTCAAGGAAAAGATCGCCGCACGCATCAAGGTCATCTCCCGTCTCGACATCTCGGAGAAGCGCGTTCCGCAGGACGGCCGCATGAAGCTCGTGCTGTCGAAGAACAAGGCGATCGACTTCCGCGTATCGACGCTGCCGACCCTGCACGGCGAGAAGATCGTCATGCGTATCCTCGATCCGAGCTCGGCCATGCTCGGCATCGATGCGCTTGGCTACGATCCGGACCAGAAGCAGGCCATGCTGGCCGCAATCGAGCGCCCCTACGGCATGATCCTCGTCACTGGTCCCACGGGCTCGGGCAAGACGGTGTCGCTGTACACCTGTCTCAACCTCCTCAACAAGCCGGGGATCAACATCTCCACGGCAGAGGATCCGGCGGAAATCAATCTTGCCGGCATCAACCAGGTGAACGTGAACGAGAAGGCAGGCCTCACCTTTTCGGCAGCGCTGCGCGCATTCCTGCGCCAGGATCCGGACGTCATCATGGTGGGCGAGATCCGCGACCTCGAAACGGCCGAGATCTCGATCAAGGCGGCCCAGACGGGGCACCTGGTGATGTCCACCCTGCATACCAACGACGCACCATCCACCCTCGAGCGACTCAAGAACATGGGGGTTGCACCGTTCAATATCGCGTCTTCGGTGATCCTCATCACGGCCCAGCGCCTCGCCCGCCGGCTATGCTCATGCAAGAAGCCGGTGGACATCCCGCTCGAGGCGCTCATCGAGGCAGGCTTTGCCCCCGAGGAGCTCGACGGAAGCTGGCAACCCATGGGCCCCACCGGCTGCGACCGGTGCAAGGGGAGCGGCTACAAGGGTCGCGTCGGCATCTACCAGGTGATGCCGATCAGCGAGGACATTGCCCACATCATCATGACCGGCGGCAACTCGATGGACATTGCAGCGCAGGCGCAGCGTGAAGGCGTGCAGGATCTACGGCAATCCGGCCTGCGCAAGGTTAAGCAGGGCATCACCTCGCTGGAAGAAGTACTGGCGACGACCAACGAATAAAGGACGTTCGACTCATGGCAACGGCAAGCCGGGCGGTGCGACACACCGGGCCCAAGGAAGAGCTCTACAACTGGGAAGGCAAGGACAAGACCGGAAAACTGGTGCGCGGGGAGATGCGCGCGCTGGGGGATGCGGTCGTACATGCCACGCTGCGCCGCCAGGGCATACAGCCAACCAAGGTCAAGAAACAGAGGATGTCCCGTGGCGGGCGCGTCAAGGACAAGGACATCGCACTCTTTACCCGCCAGCTCGCAACCATGATGAAGTCGGGCGTACCACTGCTGCAGGCCTTCGACATTGCCATGAAGGGCTCGGGCAACCCGGCGCTGTCCCGCCTGCTCGACCAGATCCGCGCGGATGTCGAGTCCGGGTCGAACCTCTCGCAGGCCTTCTCGAAGCACCCGGTGCACTTCGACAAGCTGTTCTGCAACCTGGTCGCCGCGGGCGAGCAGGCTGGCATCCTGGACAACCTTCTCGATCGCATCGCGACGTACAAGGAAAAGATCCTCGCGATCAAGAGCAAGATCAAGTCGGCACTGTTCTATCCGGCCGCGGTGATCGTCGTGGCCGGCCTCGTCGTCTCGGTGATGATGCTGTTCGTCATCCCCGAGTTCAAGAACGTATTCAACAGCTTCGGCGCCGACCTCCCCGCCCCGACGATGATCGTCATCGCCATGTCGGACTTCTTCGTCGAATTCTGGTACCTGATCTTCGGGATCCTGATCGGAACGATCCTCGTCATTGCCTGGCTGTACAAGCGCTCCACTGCAATGCAGATCGCCTTGGACCGAGCCCTGTTGCGCTTTCCCGTAATCGGACAGATTGTGCGCAAAGCCACCGTGGCACGCTGGACGCGGACGCTGTCCACCATGTTCGCCGCCGGGGTTCCCCTCGTCGAAGCCCTGGACTCCGTGGGCGGGGCATCGGGGAACTACGTCTATACGGTGGCGACACGGCAGATTCAAGCTGAAGTCAGCACCGGGACAAGCCTCACGGTTGCCATGCAGAACGCGAACGTCTTTCCCACCATGGTGGTCCAGATGGTGTCCATCGGCGAAGAATCGGGCCAGCTCGACTCCATGCTCGGCAAGGTCGCCGACTTCTTCGAGCAGGAGGTGGACGATGCGGTGGCCGGCCTCTCGCAACTGCTCGAGCCTCTGATCATGGTGTTTCTCGGCACCATCATCGGTGGCCTCGTGGTCGCCATGTACCTGCCGATCTTCAAGCTCGGCCAAGTCGTCTGATCGATGCTGGATCTGCTCAACAACGTGGCGGCTTTCACCGCCCTGATGGCTCTGCTCGGCTTGTTCGTTGGCAGCTTCCTCAACGTGGTGATCCACCGTCTGCCGGTGATGATGGAGCGCGACTGGCAGGCGCAGGCGGCCGAGTTGCGCGGCGAGGACACGCCGGCGGGCGAGCGCTTCAACCTCGCCACGCCCCGCTCGCGCTGCCCGCATTGCGGCCACCGGATCACTGCACTGGAGAACATTCCGGTGATCAGCTACGTGCTCTTGCGGGGTCGGTGCAGCCATTGCGGCGCAGGTATCGGCAAGCGCTATCCGATCACCGAACTGCTGACCGCAGCGCTGTCCGGTTACGCCGCCTGGCACTTCGGCTTCGGGCTTGCCGCGATCGGCGCCCTGCTGTTCATCTGGGCGATGATCGCATTGACCTTCATCGACCTCGACACCCAGTTGCTCCCGGACGACATCACCCTGCCACTGCTATGGCTGGGGCTCGCCTTCAACCTGCCCGGCACCTACACCGGGCTCTCCGACGCTGTGATCGGCGCCATGGCAGGCTACCTCGCGCTGTGGTCGGTGTACTGGCTATTCAAGCTGACGACCGGGAAGGAGGGCATGGGCTACGGTGACTTCAAGCTACTCGGCGCAATTGGTGCCTGGCTGGGCTGGCAGGTGCTACCGCTGACGATCCTGCTTTCCTCTCTGGTGGGTGCGCTCGTCGGCGTCGCGCTCATCGTTTTCGCGCGCCACGGTCGCAACGTGCCGATCCCCTTCGGCCCCTATCTTGCCGCAGCAGGCATCATTGCACTGTTCTGGGGCGAGGCGCTTACGCAGCATTACCTCGGCCTGCTCTGAAGCAGGCGCGACGAGGCTTGAAGCCCTCCGCTCACGCCCCCATCTGAAGCGCGCGCACGGAAGTCCGTGGCGCGCTTTTTCCTTATGCTGCATTGCGTTAGACTTGCGCACTTGTTTTCGGGGAGCCTCTCATGCCGATCTACGAATACCGCTGTCCGAGCTGTGGTTTCCAGAAAGACCACCTGCAGAAGATGAGCGATGCACCACTGTCCACCTGCCCGTCCTGCGGAGCCGAAGGCTACGCCAAACTGCTGTCTGCCGCGGGCTTCCAGCTCAAGGGCTCCGGCTGGTATGCGACCGACTTCAAGGGTGGCAGCGCCCCCGCCCCTGCACCCGCCGAGAGCACATCGAGTGGCGGCTGCGGCGGCGGCTGTGCCTGTCACTGACGGCAGCCTGTCCCCTTGAAAAAGTACTTCATCACCGGACTGCTGATCTGGATTCCGCTGACGATCACCTTCATGGTGCTCGCCTGGATCGTCAGCTCGCTCGACGCGATCCTGCTCTGGCTACCGGAGCAGTATCACCCGCGCAAATACATCGGCTTCGACCTGCCCGGCACAGGCGTGGCCGCAAGCCTGCTCATCGTCTTCTTCACCGGCCTCGTCGCAGCCAACGTGCTCGGGCAGAAGATCGTGCAGCTGTGGGAGGCCTTGCTTGCGCGCATTCCGGTGGTGAAGTCGATCTACTACAGCGTCAAGCAGGTGTCCGACACGCTCTTCTCGAGCAACGGCCAGGCTTTCCGCAAGGCCCTGCTGGTGCAGTATCCGCGCCACGGCACATGGACGATCGCCTTTCTCACCGGAAAACCCGGAGGGGATGCAGCCAACCATCTGCAGGGTGACTACGTCAGCGTTTACGTGCCGACCACACCGAACCCGACCTCGGGATTCTTCCTCATGCTTCCGCGCATCGACGTGATCGAACTCGACATGAGCGTGGACGAAGCACTGAAGTACATCATTTCCATGGGGGTAGTCGCTCCCCCCTCGCGCAAACCGCCCCACCTTCCGGCGCAGCTCGAGAAATGACGACCCGGCCACACACACCCCGAACCTGAAACTACCGTAGCCTCCGGCTTGCCGCCGGAGGACGACATCCGGAACCCGACATGCGAACTCACTACTGCGGCAAAGTCACCGCCGCCGACCTCGACCAGATCGTCACCATCAGCGGCTGGGTGCATCGCCGCCGCGACCACGGCGGCGTCATCTTCATCGACCTGCGCGACCGCGAAGGCCTGGTGCAGGTGGTGTGCGATCCCGACCGCGCCGACATGTTCAAGACTGCAGAATCGGTGCGCAGCGAGTTCGTGCTCAAGATGACGGGCAAGGTACGCCGCCGCCCGGCTGGCACGGAAAACGCCAACCTGACCTCGGGCGAGATCGAGATCCTCTGCCACGACATCGAGGTGCTCAACGCTGCCGTCACGCCGCCCTTCCAGCTCGACGACGAGAACCTGTCCGAGACCGTGCGCCTGACCAACCGCGTCATCGATCTGCGTCGCCCGCAGATGCAGAAGAACCTGATGCTGCGCTACAAGACCACGATGGCCTTCCGCCGCTTCCTCGACGGCGCGGGCTTCATCGACGTCGAGACGCCGATGCTCACCAAGAGCACGCCGGAAGGCGCGCGCGACTACCTGGTGCCCTCGCGCGTGCACCCGGGCCAGTTCTTCGCCCTGCCGCAGTCGCCGCAGCTGTTCAAGCAGCTGCTGATGGTGGCCGGTTACGACCGCTACTACCAGATCGTCAAGTGCTTCCGCGACGAGGACCTGCGCGCCGACCGCCAGCCCGAGTTCACCCAGGTCGACCTCGAGACGTCCTTCATGGACGAGCACGAGATCACCGCCCTGGTAGAAGAGATGATCCGCTTCGTGTTCAAGGAAGCGATGGCGGTCGAGCTGCCCGCGCCCTTCCCGCGCATGAGCTATGCCGAGGCGATGCGCCGCTACGGCTCGGACAAGCCGGACCTGCGCGTCACGCTGGAACTCACCGACGTCACCGACGCGGTGCAGGACGTCGCCTTCAAGGTCTTCAGCGGCCCCGCCACCTCGGGCGGCCGCGTCGCGGCCATGCGTGTGCCCGGCGGCAACGCGCTGACCCGCGGCGAGATCGACGAGTACACCAAGTTCGTCGGCATCTACGGTGCCAAGGGCCTGGCCTACATCAAGGTCAATGACGTCACCCAGCCCAACGAGCAGGGCCTGCAGTCGCCGATCGTCAAGAACCTGCACGAGACCGCGCTGCGCACCATCCTCGAGCGCACCGGCGCGCAGTCGGGCGACCTGATCTTCTTCGGCGCCGACAAGACCAAGGTGGTCAACGACGCCATGGGCGCGCTGCGCATCAAGCTCGGCCACGAGAAAGGCTACGTTACCGGCGAGGCCTGGCGTCCGCTGTGGGTGGTCGACTTCCCGATGTTCGAGTACGACGAGGATGACAAGCGCTGGACCGCCTGCCACCACCCCTTCACCAGCCCGAAGGACGAGCACATCGACCTGCTCGAGTCCAACCCGGGCGAGTGCCTCGCCAAGGCCTACGATCTCGCGCTCAACGGCTGGGAGATCGGCGGCGGCTCGGTGCGTATTCACCGCGCCGACGTGCAGGCGCGCGTGTTCGAGGCGCTCAACATTGGTCCCGAGGAACAGCAGGCCAAGTTCGGCTTCTTGCTCGACGCGCTCAAGTACGGCGCGCCGCCGCACGGCGGGCTGGCCTTCGGCCTCGACCGCATCGTCACCATGATGACCGGCGCCGAGTCCATCCGCGACGTGATCGCCTTCCCCAAGACCCAGCGCGCCCAGTGCCTGCTCACCGACGCGCCGAGCGGCGTGGACGAGAAGCAGCTGCGCGAGCTGCACATCCGCCTGCGCCAAAAGGTGCAGACCGAAGTCGAGGTCGAGCGCGGCTGATCCACCGGCAGACACCCGCTCCCATGCGAAGCCCCTGCAAGGAAGACCTTCTTTCTTCGTTGCAGGGGCTTCAGCCTTTGCGCTGGCTGCCGTAATCTTCGGTCATGGCACGCCGTCGGCGTGCATCCGGTGACCCTTTCATGCTGCTTCCCCAGAATATCGATGTGCTGGTCGTGGAAAGCCAGGCGAGCATGCGCGCGCAGCTGCGCACCATGCTCGGCTCGATCGGCGTCGAAACACCCCAGTTCGCGGCCTCTGCCACGATGGCCATCCGTCGCCTGCGCGAGCAGCACTACGACCTCGTGCTGTGCGAATACAACCTCGGGGAAGGTCAGGACGGACAGCATCTGCTCGAAGATCTGCGTCAGCACGAGATCATCCCGCGCGAGACGCTGTTCGTCATGATCACCGGCGAGCGCAACTTTGAACGCGTCACGAGCGCCTGCGAGCTCGCGCCCGACGACTACATCCTCAAGCCGCTCACGGCTGAAACCCTGCGCGTCCGGCTGCTGCGCGCCTTCGCCAAGCGCGACGCCTTTCTCCCCGCCTGGCAGCTGACCCGGATCGGTGACCCGGTGGGCGCGATCGAATACTGCCGCCTCGCCCGCGACGAGCATCCACAGTACCTGATCGACTTCATGCGCCTGCAGGCCGAACTGCATGCGGGGATCGGTCAGATCGCCGAGGCGGAGGCGCTCTACCGCGAAATTCTCACCGCCCGCGCCATCCCCTGGGCCTCGCTTGGCCTTGCACGCGTGCTGGTAACGAGAAAGTCATGGATCGAGGCCGAGCACATCCTCACCGAACTCATCGCCCATCACGACCGCTTCATCGAGGCATACGAGCTCCTCGCACGCCTGTACGAGGAGAGCGAACGCCCCGACGAGGCCTGTACTGCGCTGCAGCGCGCAAGCGAGCTTTCTCCCTACCGCACCAGTCGCCTGCGCCACCTGGGCGAGCTCTCGCTCCAGGCCGGCAACCCGGCGACTGCCGAACACAGCCTGAGCGAGGTCGTCCAGCGCAGCAAGCACTCCGAGTTCCGCGACCCGGAGGACCACGTACGCCTGCTTCAGGCCCAGCTCGCGCAGCAGAAACTGGACGAAGCGCGCGAAACCCTGGAAGACCTCGAGCGCAACCTGGCCCGCCAGCCCAAGGGCGAACTCTGCTCCGCGATCGGCAACGCCCTCATCCATGCCCACCTGCAAGACCGCGACCAGGCCCGCAGCGCAATGACGGGTGCGCTGCAGAATCCGGCGCGCCTGCGCGAGCTCTCGGTCGGCCTGCGCCAGGACCTCATGAAGGCCTGCTTCGACCAGCAGCTTGGCAATGAAGGCAATGAGCTGCTCGCCGACCTCATGCGCACCGCGGGCGACGACCGCACCCTCGCGAGCACCCGCGCCACGCTACAGGCGCAAGGGCTGGAACACCTGTCGCGGGAGGTGGAAGCACGCGTGCAGGCCGAGGTCAAAACGCTCGTCAGCACCGGTGCAGAAAAGGCGCACGCGGGCGACTTCGACGGCGCCGTGAGCGAGATGATGAACGCGGCACGCAAAATGCCGGGCAATCCGCACGTGCTCTTCAATGCCGCGCTGGCGCTGCTTCGCCACATCGAAAACCGGGGCTGGAACGAAGCCTTCGCCACCCAGGCGCGGGGGCTGATCAGCCGTGCTCACCGTCTATCGCCGGCCAACCCCCGCTTGACCGCAATCACCGAGTTCATGCACGCGCTGATGAAGCGCTACGGCATCCGCCCGGATCGCGCACCCGCGCGCGCACGAAAGAGCCGAACGGGATGACGCGCTCGCGCTGGCTCGGCCTGCTTCCGCTCATTGCGCTGCTGGGTGCGCTGCTCGGCTGCTCGCCACAGGCCAGCCCCCAACCGACCCTGCCCTCGCACGCAGGGCTGCCGCCCGAAGCGATCGAGACCCTCGCACTCATCCGGCGCGGCGGCCCCTTCCCCTACCGCAAGGACGGCAGCACCTTCCAGAATCGCGAGCGCCTGCTTCCCGGCAAACCACGCGGCTTCTACCGTGAGTACACGGTACCGACGCCCGGTGCGCGCGATCGCGGCGCACGCCGCATCGTCACCGGAGGGGATCCGCCGGAAGTGTTCTACTACACCGCAGACCACTACCGCAGCTTCCGCCAGATCGAACCCTTGCCCTGAGCGGCCCGCGCACAAAGTCCATCCCATGCCACTGCCGTCTCCCCCTCCCGCTCCCGCGCAACCACCCTCCGACCGCGTGCTCGACCTCCACATCGACCTCGCCGGTTGTGAGGGGAAGGCCGAGCTCCTCCGCCGCGTGGCCAACGCCCTGCGCTTCCCGGACTGGTTCGGGCACAACTGGGATGCGCTCGCCGACAGTCTCACCGATCTGTCCTGGCTGCCCGCCGCGCATTACCGCCTGACGATCGCCCACACCACCGCCTTGCGGCATGCATCGCCGGAGACCCTCGACACGCTGCAAGAGGTGCTCTCCGAGGCCGGCGATTACTGGCGCGGAGAGGGTGTCTCCTTCGAGTTCAGCTTTCTCGAGGGCCCAGCGGACGGCAGTACATCCCCCCCAGTTCCGCACGCTTCTCCTCGATAAGGGCGCCCAGACAGCGCGGACAGTAGCAGCCCGCCCCCTCACCGCCCTTGGGCACCCCAAGCGCCGCTGGATAGGCTGCACACCAGCAGGCTGCCTCACCCGAGCGCATACCGCACACGAACGGCGCGCCGCAAGCGCGGCACGCATTTCCTGGTTCATTCATTTCGACTCCCTGCACGGTCATCCGGGCCGCTCCCGGCAAGACTTGAAAACGCTGAACCCGCGCCTATATTTGATCTGAAGCCGGAACAACCGGCCAGACTTCAGATGAGGAGAACCGGACATGAGCAATCATCTCACCCGTCGCACCGACCCGCTCGAAGACTTCTTCCGCGGCTTCTTCGTTCGCCCGGTCGATTTCGGCGGCGCCCCGGTCGGCGGCATCGCCACCGAAGCGCCGCAGATGAAGGTGGACGTCAAGGAGACCGAGAAGGGCTACGAGGTGCACGCCGAGTTGCCGGGGATGAAGAAGGAAGACATCCATGTGCACATCGACGGCCCGGTCGTTTCGATCAGCGCCGAGCGCAAGCAGGAGAAGGAGGTCAAGGAAGGCGAGAAGGTGCTGCGCACCGAGCGCTACTTCGGTAAGGTTTCGCGCAGCTTCCAGCTCGGGCAGGAGATCGACGAAGCGAACTCCTCGGCCAAGTTCAACGACGGCGTTCTCGAGCTCGTCCTGCCGAAGAAGGCCGAAGCACAAGCCAGACGACTCACCATCGACTGACCCACGGGCAAGCGCGCAGCCCGGCTGGCCCAAGCGACTCCAGCCCGCCGGAGTGTGCGCCGAGGCAGGCGAGGCGGAACCCGTCGTACCGCCCCGCCTGCTTTCTCACTTGCTCTTGATCATCGTCCCGACACCATGGTCGGTCAGGATCTCGAGCAGCAGGCAATGTTCGACGCGCCCGTCGATGACGTGCACCGACTTGACGCCGTTGCGTGCGGCATCCAGCGCTGAACCGATCTTCGGCAGCATTCCGCCCGACAGGGTGCCGTCCGCGACCAGATCATCGATCTGGCGCGGCGTCAGCCCTGTAAGCAGATTGCCCGCCTTGTCGAGCACTCCCGGTGTGTTGGTGAGCAGCACCAGCTTCTCGGCCTTCAGGATCTCGGCCAACTTGCCGGCAACGACATCGGCGTTGATGTTGTAGGTTTCACCCTCTTCACCCACGCCGATCGGTGCGATCACCGGAATGAAGTCGCCCTGGTCGAGGAAGGAGATCAGGCTCGGGTCGATGCCGGTGATCTCGCCCACCTGGCCGACGTCGATCAGGTCACCCTGCGGCGCACCGTGCTTCTGCATCAGCAGCTTGCGTGCGCGGATGAAGCCGGCGTCCTTGCCGGTCAGCCCCACCGCCTTGCCACCGTGCTTGTTGATGAGGTTGACGATCTCCTTGTTCACCTGGCCGCCCAACACCATCTCGACCACTTCCATGGTCTCGGCATCGGTCACGCGCATGCCCTGGATGAATTCGCCCTTCTTGCCGACGCGGGCGAGCAGGTTCTCGATCTGCGGACCGCCGCCGTGCACCACCACCGGGTTCAAGCCGACCAGCTTGAGCAGCACCACGTCGCGCGCGAAACAGTCCTTGAGGTGCGGATCGGTCATCGCGTTGCCGCCGTACTTGATGACGATGGTCTTGTCGAAGAAGCGCTTGATGTAAGGCAGGGCCTCGGCGAGGATCTCGGCCTTGCGGGCGGGGGTAACGTCTTGTAGCGCGGGGGACTGGGTCATCGGGAGGCTCCTTGATCGAACAGCGCGATTCTAGTTGCCCCGGGTGAGAACCGAAAGGGCACGCCCCGCCCGGCCGATACTCCAGCGCGGCTCCAGCGCCCGTCCCGCCGCGGATGCATCCCCCCTATCGCCGGTTTAACCGTGCTCAATTGGCTCTATTGCCAGGCAAGCACCATACTGGAGTCATCGAGGCGGTGCATGCACCGCGCGTGGAGCACGAGGAGTTCACCATGGTTGATAAAGTCGCCCGCCTGCATTTCCAGCCTGCCAGCCCGGCAGGCGCCTTGCGTGCGCTCACCGGCTGGCTGATCGCTCTGGTCGGGCTGGCTCTGCTCATTGCCCAGTTCGTACGCGGGCTGGAGGGCTTCGACCTCCCGGTGTCGGGCGCAATCTCCGGCGGCGCCATGGCGGCGGCAGCGACCGCTCTCGGTGCTGTTCCTCTGCTGGTGGTGCGCAATATCCGTGCAGGCGTGCAGGGCATGCTGCTCGGTTTCGGCGCGGGCGTGATGCTCGCGGCGAGCGTGTTCTCGCTGCTGTTGCCGGCCTTCGACGCCGCGCAACTGCAGACCGGCTCTGAAACCGGCGCCGGCCTGCTCGTGGCCTTGGCAGTCCTGCTTGGCGCGGGTGGGCTCCTGGCCCTGGATCGCGCCCTCCCTCACACGCATTTCCCCGAGGGCAGGCGCAGCGGTGGCGCCGTCTGGCTGTTCGTGTTCGCAATCGCAGTGCACAACATCCCGGAGGGGCTCGCCATCGGCGTGGCCGCCGGCCTGAACGGCACCGGCGCAGGATCGGGCGACGCGGTTGCAGCCGGTATTTCACTGCAAAACGTGCCCGAAGGACTGATCGTGGCCATCGCCCTCGTGAGCGCCAACTACAGCCGCTGGCTGGCCTTTGGTGTCGCGACGGTATCGGGCCTGATCGAACCGATCGCCGCCATCGCCGGGTCGATGATGGTTTCGGTTTCGGCGATGATCCTGCCCTGGGGTCTCGCGGGTGCCGCCGGCGCGATGCTGTTCGTGGTCAGCCACGAGATCATTCCCGAGTCGCATCGTCGTGGCCACGAAACCCTGGCGACGGGCGGACTGATGGTCGGCTTCGTGCTGATGATGATGATGGACACGATGCTCGGCTGAACCAGCGTGGCCCACGTGCAGCGCCAGCGGTGCGCTGCGCACGAACGAGGCCATAAAAAAGCGAAGGGCGCCCACAAGGAGCGCCCTTCGCTTTTATGTTCGGGGTGGCGAGCCTGACCCCCGGCACTTGCAGGAAACGGCTGTGGCTGCTGCCTTCCGGCCCTGACCAGGTTCACCGCGCTGCAATGCGGGGAGACCCGCCACGGCCGGCATTGTAGCAGCAAGCCGGCCGCAGCGGGCGCCCGGCTTGCTGCGCTGCAGGAGCCCTGTCAGCCCTTGAGCTCGGGGAAGTCTTCCTCGAAGAACTCCAGCTCGCCACGAACGGCCTCGCCACGTGCTTCTTCCGCCTTGCGCAGTTCCACGCGGCGGATCTTGCCCGAGATGGTCTTGGGCAGGTCGGCGAAGGACAGGCGGCGGATGCGCTTGTACGGCGCCAGGCGCTCGCGGGTGAAGGCGAAGATGTCCTTGGCGAGTTCCTTGCTCGGCTCCTGGCCCGCGACCAGGATCACGAAGGCCTTGGGCACTGCCAGACGTACCGGATCCGGGCTCGGCACCACCGCGGCTTCAGCCACTGCCGGGTGCTCGATGAGCACACTCTCCAGCTCGAAGGGGCTGATGCGGTAGTCGGAGGCCTTGAACACATCATCGGCGCGGCCGACGTAGGTGATGTAGCCCTCCTCGTCGATGCTGGCGACGTCGCCGGTGCGGTAATGGCCATCGCGCATCACTTCGGCTGTCTTGGCAGCATCGCCGGCATAACCGACCATCAGGCCGACCGGACGGTCTTCGCCCATCACCAGCGCCACCTCACCCTCGACCGAAGGCTTGCTGTCGGCGTCGAGCAGGGCGATCTTGTAGCCCGGCAGCGGACGGCCCATGGAACCGGGCTTGAGCGGCTGGTCGGGCGTATTGCCGATCTGCGCGGTGGTCTCGGTCTGGCCGAAGCCGTCGCGGATGGTGATGCCCCAGGCCTTCTTCACCTGATCGATCACCTCCGGGTTGAGCGGCTCACCAGCGCCGATCAGCTCGCGCAATTGGGTCTTCACCGCAGCCAGATCCTGCTGGATCAGCATGCGCCACACGGTCGGAGGCGCGCACATGGTGGTGACTTCGTACTTCACCAGCACGTCGAGCAGGGCCTTGGCGTTGAAGCGGTTGTAGTTGTACAGAAAAACGCAGGCGCCGGCGTTCCAGGGCGCGAAGAAGCAGCTCCAGGCGTGCTTGGCCCAGCCCGGCGACGAGATGTTCATGTGGCGATCGTTGGGCTTGAGGCCGATCCAGTACATCGTCGACAGATGGCCAACCGGGTAGGACTGGTGGGTGTGCAGCACCAGCTTGGGCTTGGACGTGGTGCCGGAGGTGAAGTAGAGCAGCAGCGGATCGCTGACGCGGGTGACGCCGTCCGGTGTGAACACTTCGGTTTCGGCATAGGCGTCTTCGAAGGTCTTCCAGCCTTCGGTCGCGCCACCGACGACGATGCGGCCGAAGCTGCCCGGCAGGTCGGCGAACTTCTCCGTGTGGGCCTTGCCGATCACCACATGCTTGACCTGACCGCGCTCGACGCGATCGGCGAGGTCTTCCGGGGTCAGCAGCGTGGTCGCGGGGATCACCACCGCGCCCAGCTTGATCGCGGCGAGCATGGTTTCCCACAGCGGCACTTCATTGCCGAGCATGATCAGGATGCGCTCGCCACGCTTGACGCCCTGTTTGCTCAACCAGTTGGCGACACGGTTGGAGCGCGCAGACATTTCGGCGAAGGAGAGCTTCGACTCGCTGCCGTCCTCCTCGATGATCCACAGCGCAGGGTTGTCGTTGCCCTTTGCCAGTGCATCGAAGTAGTCCAGCGCCCAGTTGAACTCCTTCAGCTTCGGCCACTTGAAGCCGGCATAGGCGGTGGCATAGTCGCTGCGATGCTCCAGAAGGAAGTCGCGTGCAGCGAGAAATTCGGTGACAGCGTTCATGAGCTCTCCTCTCGAGTACGTCGTTGAAATCTTGCCCGGCCGGGTAGCACCCTGCCAAAAACCAATATTTTACGTTGACGTTAACGTAATTCGTGAACCGAGATCAAAGTTTTTGTCCTTTCACGTCGTTCCGCACGAGCATGCACAGAACGATACACCCCATTGCGGCCAGGCGGCCGCCTCGCCAGCCTCACACGTCATGGCCTCTGAACGCCCCTGAACGCCTGCCACCGTTCGCACGAACCGCCCCTCCCCACCGCAGCCCCCATCTGCCCACCCGGCTGCCGGTATACTTCGGACCTTCGCCGCGCCCGGCCACCGCTAGAACCCCCGAGAGGAAGCCCGATGAGCACCCACCCCAGCCTGATCGCACGCTATGGCAAGGACGAGGCACCGGCACTGGCCCGGCTGAATCCCTTCGTCGAGCAACTGCTGTCGCACCGCTCGGTGCGCGCCTATCTGGCCACTCCCGTCAGCGACGATGCGCTCGCCACGATCATCGCGGCCGCACAATCGGCGGCCAGCTCCTCAAACCTCAATCTCTGGAGCGTGGTAGCGGTACGCGACCCCGCCAGGCGCGGACGACTGTCCGAGCTGGTCGGCAACCAGGCGCATGTGCGCGAGGCTCCGCTGCAGTTGGTGTGGCTGGCCGACCTCGCCCGCCTGCGCCAGATTGCCCGCACGCTCGAACGTCCGTCCGAGGGGCTGGATTACACCGAGATGTTCGTCACCGCGCTCATCGACGCCGCACTTGCCGCACAGAATGCGGCCGCCGCCGCAGAATCCATCGGCCTGGGCACCGTCTACATCGGCGGCATGCGCAACCAGCCCGAGGCGGTCGCCGAATTGCTCGGCCTTCCGCCCGAAACCTTCGCCGTATTCGGCATGTGCGTCGGCCACCCCGATCCAGCGCACCCTGCCGCAGTAAAGCCCCGCCCTCCGCAGCACGTGGTGCTGCATCACGAGCGGTACAGCAATGACGCACAGCAGACAGGCCTCGACGCCTACGACCGCAACATGGCGGACTTCTATGCCGGGCAGCAGATGAACGTGCGCGGCACCTGGCGCCTGCATTCCGCGAAACGCGTGTCCGGGGCAGAAAGCCTGTCCGGCCGCGATCGCCTGGTCGAAGCCCTGCACACGCTCGGCTTCAAGCTCAAGTAACCCCCCGCCCGACGCGAGGAAGCTCCCCATGCGCAAGCGCGACAACACGCTCACCACCGATCAGAAGGCCCTCGCGGTCAACCTCGACAAGTACAAATATGGCTCGATCGTCGAGATCGGCGCCGGCCAGGAAGTCGCGCGCCGCTTCTTCCAGGTTGGCGCGGCCGCGGGCACGGTCGCCAAGACGATGTCCGCTTACGACATGGCGGTCAGCGACGACATCTACGGTCATGTGGACCGTTACGTGAGTCGCGCCCGCCTGCTGCAGATGCTGGACAAGGAGTTCAGCCAGGTGGTCAAGCGGCTCGCGCACGTTCGGCCGAAGAACACCACCTTCTTCGCCTACGCCGCGACGGTGACCGCCCGCAGCTTCAAGCAGAAGAACGAATGTCACGGCTGGGTCGGCATCCGCCTGCAGCTCCACCCGGGCGCGGAACCCAGCGACGTGGTCATGCACGTCCGCATGCTCGACAACGACAATGCCCTGCAGTCCGAGGCGCTCGGCATCCTGGGCGTGAACCTCATCCACGGCGCATTCTTCCATCATGACCAGCCCGAGTGGGTCGTCGAGGGCCTTGCCGACGGGCTGGGCTCGGAGCGGATCGAAGTCGACCTGATCCATTTTTCCGGCCCCTACTTCGAGGAAGTGGAAAATCGCCTGATGAACCTGCACCTGATCCGCAGCTGGCTCACACGCGCGGTGGTGTTCAACCCGCAGGGCGACGTGGTGGTGCCGGGCGAGCTCCTCTACCGCAAGCCGGTGATGGTGATGCGGGGCAGCTTCAAGCCGGTCACCCTGGTCAATGTCGACATGATGGCCGCCGGCCTGCGTCAGTTCAGCCAGCTCGCCGCGGTGGACGAGAACGAGATCGTCTCCCTCGCCGAGATCACCATGAACTCCCTGATCAGCGGCGACAACGTGGACGGGGCCGACTTCCTCGCCCGCATCGACCTGCTCGCCTCGCAGGGCTACACGGTGATGATCTCCGACTACGTGCGCTTCTTCCGCCTGCGCGCCTACCTGCGCCGCTATACGCAGAAGCCGATCGGTATCGTGCTGTCGGTGCGCGACTTCGCCTTCCTGTTCGACGAGAAGTACTACGAGGGTCTGGAAGGCGGCATCCTCGAGGCCTTCGGCAAGCTCTTCCCGGACAACACCCACGTGTATGTCTATCCTTCGCGCCCGCGCGGCACCGACGCCGCTGCGACGATCACGCTCGGCAACGTCCAGGTCCCGGACAACCTGCGTCACCTGCTCGCCCACCTGAAGGAAAACGACAAGCTGGTGGCGGTACGGCCGCTCGACGAGGAACACCTGTACATCGACATCGCCGACGTCCTCGCAAGACTGCGGCGCGGACGCGGCGACTGGGAGAGCGAGGTACCCGAGACGGTTGCGCAGCGCATCATCGAATCGCGCCTGCTCGGTTACGACAGTGAATGAGCCTGTCTGCACATCGTCCGCAATCCTGGACCCTGCCTTGCGCAGGGTCTTCTTTTGAACTTCGGGAGGCGGTATGGTCTGCTCTGATCTGGCAGCGCAGCAATTCCGTCTGAGCGCTGCGTAAGAACCACCGACATCACCGGCCAGCTCCGCCCTCGAAGCGGCGCGTGAAGGCACGGCCCGGAGCCGCTCCCATGAGTTCAGAAACACCACCGTACGACACGCTCCAGCGCCCGCACGCACGCGCTCCCGCAGACGTACTCGCCGCACTCGGCAGCGGTGCGCAGGGCCTGGACAGCGACGAGGTCGTCCGCCGCCTGGCCGCAGTGGGTCCCAACCGCCTGCCTGAAGCGTCAAAGGAGAGCGTGCTCAAGCGCTTCTTCAAGCACTTCAACGACGTGCTGATCTACGTGCTGCTGGGCGCCGCCGCGATCACCGCCACGCTCGGCCACTGGATCGACACGGGCGTCATTCTCGGCGTGGTCGTCATCAACGCCATCATCGGCTTCATCCAGGAGGGCAAGGCTGAAGAGGCGCTCGAAGGCATCCGCAAGATGCTGTCCCTGCGCGCGGACGTCTGCCGCGACGCGCAGTGGAGCAGCATCGACGCCGACGGGCTGGTGCCCGGCGACATCGTGCGCCTGCGCTCGGGCGCGCGCGTGCCGGCCGACCTGCGGCTGGTCGAGGCCACCAACCTGCGCATCGAGGAATCCGCGCTCACCGGCGAATCGGTCCCCGCCGACAAGACCACCGAGGCGGTCGCCGCCGACGCAGGCGTGGGCGACCGCCTCGGCATGGCCTACTCCGGCACCCTGGTCGCTGCCGGGCGCGGCGTGGGCGTGGTGGTGGCCACCGGCACCGACACCGAGCTCGGCCGCATCAACCGCATGATCGCCGAGGTCGAGACCCTGCAGACTCCGCTCACGCGGCAGATGGCGCAGTTCAGCAAGCTGCTGTCGGTGGTCATCGTTGCGTTGGCGGTGCTGATGCTCGCGATCGGCGTGTTCCTGCACGATCAGCCGCTCGCCGAAATCTTCCTCGCTGCGATCGGCTTTGCCGTGGCGGCCATCCCCGAGGGTCTGCCGGCGATCCTCACCATCACGCTTGCGCTCGGCGTGCAGCGCATGGCCCATCGCAACGCGATCACCCGCAAGCTCACCGCCGTCGAAACACTGGGCTCGGTCACCGTCATCTGCTCGGACAAGACCGGTACGCTGACCAGGAACGAGATGACCGCGCGGCACGTGGTCACACGGGGCGGTTTGTTCGATGTCAGTGGCACCGGCTACCGGCCCGAGGGCGAGATCACCCTGGAGGGCGAGTCCGCCAACCTGGAGCACCATGGTCATCTGCACGCGGTGATCGAGGTCGCCGCAGTCGCCAACGACACCCACATCGCCGAAGAGGATGGGCAATGGCGCGTGACGGGCGAGCCCACAGAGGGCGCGCTGCGCACCCTCGCCGAGAAGGCCGGTTTCGATGCCGCCGCGCACACTCGCCATGCCAGCATCCCCTTCGAGTCGGCCAACAAGTTCATGGCCACGCTCAATACCGGTCCCTGCGGCCGACGCCGCATCCTGCTCAAGGGTGCGCCCGACCGCCTGCTCGACCGCTGTCATCATGAACTCGGCGCTGACGGCGCACAGGCGCCGCTCGACCGCGGATTCTGGGAAGCACAGATCGAGACCCTGAGCGCTGAAGGTCTGCGCGTGCTGGCCGCCGCGTCGCGCGAGGTCCAGAAAAGCAAGGACGAGCTCCACCTCGAGGATCTGCACGAAGACATGGTCTTCCTCGGCCTCATCGGCATCATCGACCCGCCGCGCCCCGAGGCGATCGAGGCCATCCGCTCCTGCCACGAGGCCGGCATTCGCGTGAAGATGATCACCGGCGACCACGCCGGCACCGCGCGCGCGATCGGCATCGAGATGGGTCTGGGCTCCGCCGACGCACTCAAGGTGGTCTCCGGCGCCGAGATCGAGGCCGCCAGCGACGACGAACTGCAACAGATCGCCCAGGACTGCGACATCTTTGCCCGCACCAGCCCCGAGCACAAGCTGCGCCTGGTCAAGGCCCTGCAGGCACGCGGCGAGGTGGTGGCGATGACCGGCGACGGCGTCAACGATGCCCCCGCGCTCAAGCGCGCCGATGTCGGCGTGGCCATGGGCATCAAGGGTACCGAGGCCACCAAGGAGGCGGCCGAGATCGTGCTCGCCGACGACAACTTCTCCACCATCGAGCGTGCGGTCGAGGAAGGCCGCACGATCTACGACAATCTGAGAAAGGCCATTCTCTTCATCCTCCCCACCAATGGCGCCCAGGGCTTCGTCATGCTGGCCGCGGTGGTGCTCGGCCTCACCCTGCCGCTCACCCCGGTGCAGATCCTGTGGGTGAACATGGTAGTGGCGGTCACGCTGGCGCTGGCGCTCGCCTTCGAGCCGGCCGAGCCGGGCGTCATGCAGCGCCCGCCGCGCAAGCCCGGCGCGCCGATCATGGACCGACTCATGCTCATGCGGGTGGCGTTCGTCTCGCTGCTGATCGGCGGCGCCACCATCCTGTCCTTCGAGTATTCGCTCATCCAGGGCATGGAACTGCACGCGGCGCGCACGATGACGGTCAACACCCTGGTGGTGGCGCAGGCCTGGTACCTGTTCAACAGCCGCTTCCTCACCGCTTCCAGCCTCGCGCCCTCGCGCATGTTCACCAATCCGGGCGCGATCGTCTCGGTCGGCCTGCTCGGCCTGCTTCAGCTCGGCTTCGTCTATCTGCCCTTTATGAACACCTGGTTCGGTACCACCCCGCTGCCGATCGAGGCCTGGGGCCCGCCGATGGTGATCGGCGTGCTGGTGTTCCTGATCATCGAGGGCGAGAAGGCGGTGCTGCGCGTACGCCGGCGCCATGTCATTCGCGCTGAGTACGGCGGATGAACCAGGATCCGCTGCTCGTTCTCGCCATCCTCACCGCCACCATAGGCATGTTCCTGTGGGGGCGCTGGCGCCACGACATGGTAGCCACCGGCGCGCTGTTGGCGTGCGTGCTCGGGGGGCTGGTCGCGCCCGCCGAAGCCTTCGCGGGATTCGCCCATCCCGCGGTGATCACCGTGGCCTGCGTGCTGGTACTCTCACGCGGCCTGCAGATCTCGGGCGCGGTCGATGCGCTCACTACCGCGCTCCTGCCGGCCAAGGCCGGCATCCTGCTCAGTCTCGCCGCGCTCGTCGGCCTGGGGGCGCTGCTCTCGGGCTTCATGAACAACGTCGGCGCGATGGCCTTGCTCATGCCGGTCGCAATGCAGCTCGCCGCCCGACTCGAACTGCCCCCCGGCAGAGTGCTGATGCCGCTGGCCTTCGGCACCATCCTCGGCGGTATGACGACCATGATCGGCACCCCGCCCAACCTGATCGTGTCGGGCTTTCGCGCGCAGACGGGCGCGGGCAGCTTCGGCATGTTCGACTTCACGCCGATCGGCTTGGCCATCGCGGTCATCGGCACGGTTTTCATCGTGCTGCTCGGCTGGCGCCTCGTGCCCGCGCGCGAGAAGGCGAGCACCGAGGGCTTCGAGACCGGCGCCTATGTCACCGAGGTTCGCGTCGTGCCCGACAGCAAGGCCGCCGGCCTGTTCCTGCGCGAGATCGAATCCCGGCTCGACGAGGCCGGCGCGCAGATCATCGGCCTGGTGCGCAACGAGGTGCGCATGACCGCCCCCCAGTCGAGTCGCAAGGTGCTGGCGGGCGACATCCTGGTGATCGAGGCCGACATCGAGGCCCTGCCCGAGGTGCTGTCCACGCTCGGGCTGCAGCTCGAGGAGGCAGGCTCGTCGAGCGAGGAGGAGACGAACACGCACGAGAATACTGCACGCGCGCAGCCTGCGCAGGACCCCACCAGCAGCCGGGACGAGAAGCAGTCTCGCCGGAAGAATGGAGGCGACGCACGCGGCCGCGACGCAGCCGGCAGCGTGGACGACGAAAAGCAGCGCGCTGAAGGCCGCAAGGACGAAGCCGCCGAGAAGGACAAGGACAGCGTCCGGTCCGCGGCCGACGCAGAGGTCATGCTGATGGAACTGGTCGTGCGCCCTGAGGCCAGCCTGATCGGCCGCTCGGCGCGCGACCTGTCGCTGCGCACCCGCTACGGCCTGAACCTGCTCGCCGTGTCGCGCAACGGCAAGCGCTCGAAGTCGCGCCTACGCACGCTGAAGATTCAGGCCGGCGACCTGCTGCTGATGCAGGGCCCCCTTGAGGCGCTCACCGAGTTCGCGGCGGATTCGGGCTGCGTGCCGCTGGCAGAGCGCGAACTGCGCATCCCCGACCGGCGCAAGGCATGGACCGCCGGCGCGATCATGCTGTGTGCCGTCGGCGCCGCCGCGCTGGGCCTGCTGCCTGCGGCGATCTCCTTCGCACTCGGCGTACTTGCCTCGATGGCGCTGCGCACCCTCCCGCTGCGCTCGGTGTACGAGAGCATCGACTGGCCGGTCATCGTACTGCTGGCGGCGCTGATCCCGGTCGCTCAGGCGATGGAGACGACCGGCACAGCCGACCTGATCGCGCACGCCCTGCTCGATGGCGTGGCGCAGGGCAACACCATCGTCGCTCTCAGCCTGGTGCTCATCGTCACCATGTTCCTGTCCGACCTGATGAACAACGCCGCCACCGCAGCGGTCATGTGCCCGATCGCGATCGGCACCGCGACGGCGCTCGGGGTCAGCGCGGACGCCTTCCTGATGGCGGTCGCGATCGGCGCTTCCTGCGCCTTCCTGACCCCGATCGGCCATCAGAACAACACCTTGATCCTCGGCCCCGGCGGTTTCCGCTTCGGAGACTACTGGCGGCTCGGTCTGCCGCTGGAGCTTCTCGTGGTGGGCGTCTCCGTCCCGCTGCTTCTCCTCGTCTGGCCGCTCTGAGGCACACTCCTTCGCATGAACGCGACCTCCGCCGAAAGCCCCCCGCCCGCGAAGCCACCCCTCTGGCAGATCGTTCCCACCGCCGACTACGAGCGCCCCACCGACTCCCAGCCCGCCACGCTACAGCGCCGCTGGCGCGCGCTCGGGCGCCTGCTGCTCGGCGACGACAAGGGCGAGGCCGCCCCCGCACGGGCGGAGGCGGATCTGCGCGCGCTGCCACAGCTGCGCCTCGCCAACCTCGTCCCCCCGATTGACTGGGCGCCCGCCGCGCGCGCGCTCGGCGCGCCGGACGAGGACACACACGCACCGGTCCGACTCTTCATCGGCCAACCGTACTGCGACCACGCCGCGACCCTCGCGCACTGGGCGTGCACGCATGACGCGGTCGTGCTCACGCCGCCCGACAGCGCACAGATCCTCGCTGCCAATCAACGCTGGCTGGACGATCTTGCACCCGCCAAGGGCCACCCCTGGGTGCTGCCCGAGCTCGAGCGCTGCTTCCTGCGCCACGCCAGCGGGCTGGAGCTGCTACGCGGCTTTCTGGCCCGCGCCCTGTCGGGCGCCCTGGGCCCCGGCCTGATCGGCTGCGACAGCTGGGCGCTGGCCTTCATCGAGCGCATCTGGCCGCTGCCCGGCACCCCACGGCTGACGCTGCAGGCCTTCGACGGCCCTGCGCTCACCCGCTACCTGATGCAGGCAAATCGCGGCCACGTCCGCTTCCTGAGCGCGCGCAGCGGCAAACCCCTGCTGCCCGAGCGCCCAGCCGACGGCAAGGCGGACGCCACCGCGGCAGAGGAAAGCACCTGCCCCGAGTTGCGCCAGCTCGCCGCCCACTGCCGCGGCAACCCCGGCCTTGCCTGGCACTACTGGCGCCAGCGTCTGCGCGCCGCGCCCGAGCACCAGCCTCAGGAACAGGCAGAGGAAGCCCCTCACGACCCGCCAGCCGGCGCGGACCGCGAGCGCCTTGCCGCCGCCGACGAGGTCGTCTGGGTCGCGCCCGGCATCGAAACACCCACGCTCCCCGCCGAATCCGGCGAGGACGTGGCCTTCCTGCTCCATGCCTTGCTGCTCCACCGTGGCCTCGATGCCGAAGCCCTCGGCGCCCTGCTGCCCATCCCCGACGCACGCATGCACTCGCACCTGCTGCGGCTGCGGGCGCTCACGCTGCTCGAACACGACGGTGCACGCTGGCAGGTGGCGCCGCTCGCCTACCCCACGGTGCGCGAATTCCTACGCAGTCGCAGCTACCTGACCGACGGTTTCTGAACATGCCAGAAGACAACCCGAACCTCGCACGACTCTTCAACACGCTCGACCACGGCGACTGGATCGAACTCGCCGTCATCGTCTTCGTCGCCATCACGCTCATCCGCAGCGCCCAGCGCGCCCTGCCCTGGCTCGCAAACCGCCTGCACGGCCGCCCGCGCCATTACCTGCTCGCCTCGGTTCCGCTGCTGCGCCTGGTGCTGATCGTCATCGCGCTGGCGCTGATCCTGCCAATCCTGATCGAGCCTTCGATACAGAACATGGTGGCCTTGCTCGGTGCGGCCGGCCTGGCAATCGGATTCGCGCTCAAGGACTACGTCAGCAGCCTGATCGCCGGGGTGGTGTCCGCGTTCGAGCAACCTTACCGGCCAGGTGACTGGGTGGAGCTCGATGGCCACTACGGCGAGGTCGTGCACGTGGGCATGCGCACCGTCAGCCTGGTCACCGCGGACGACGACACGATCACCGTGCCGCACCTCAAGCTGTGGTCCTCGGCGGTGCGCAACGCCAACAACGGCAGCCCGGTGCTGCAGTGCTCGGCGGTGTTCCATGTGCACCCCGAGCACGACGCGCGGCGCGCCCGCGCCGTGCTTGAGGACGTCGCACTCACCAGCCCCTATCTCTACTTCGACGCCCCAGTCGGCGTACTCACCGAGGAAACGGAATGGGGCACGCAATACCGCATCCGCGCCTACCCGGTCGACCCGCGCCAGCAGTTCCGCTTTATCTCCGACCTCACCGTGCGCGGACGCGAGGCGCTATCGCGTATCGGTGCAAGACCGCGACTCACACCCCAGGCGCTTCGGGGAGACGGCCGCCGAATCTGACCGGGCGGGGTGCTCGCTGCGGAGGTTCACGGCTGCGGGGAAGGTGCATTCGTGCAATGGATCGCGCTTGATCCAGATCCATCTCGGCCATAATTGCTAAAATTGGTTTTTAATGCGTTACTCAAGCTTTTCGCAAGAATTCATCCAATGCCGAACCTCACCCGACTGCTCCGCCAGATCACGCTGGTCCTGATGGCACT
Organism: Thauera sp. AutoDN2; assembly: GCF_051280715.1. NCBI lineage: Bacteria > Pseudomonadati > Pseudomonadota > Betaproteobacteria > Rhodocyclales > Zoogloeaceae > Thauera > Thauera sp. AutoDN2. Next base: position 221,998 of record NZ_JBNCAR010000002.1, read on the forward strand.
GCTCACGCAAAGCGCGTTCGCCCAAGGCACGCCTCTGCGCATCTTTCACGTCATGAGCTTCGATTCACCGTGGCGCTGGACGGATGGTCAGTACGCGGGTTTCAAGGAGGGGCTCGGGGACGTGAACGCGGAGTACCGCGTCTTCCAGATGGACATCAAGCGCTACGCCTCCGCCGAGCAGAAGGCTGAACGCGGACGGCTGGCGCGCGAAATGATCGAAACCTGGAAGCCGGATCTGGTCTATCTGTCGGACGACGCGGCCATCGAGCACGTAGCGGCGCACTACGCCGGCAGCACGACACCCTTCGTTTTCAGCGGCGCCAACAAGACGCTCGAAGAGCACGTAAGGTCGTGCGGGACAGCGCCTCAGTGGCCCGCGCCATCCGGCCGAAGCGCCGGAATACCGCAAAGCTCCAGAGGATTACAGCAGATACCGCCATCCGCTTATTTACTGTTTAGAACTTTTCTGTCGAATATAGCAAGTATTTCTGATTTCAACCGTTTCATGTCACCGCGCATGTGAGGGAAGTCGCACTCCTCCGCGCATTACACCCCGTTCCTGGTGGATGGGGAGGACTCTCTTCCCTCTCTCTCCCTCGGAGGCGCCTGGACGCTGATCGGTTCGAGCACTGCCCTGCCGCCGCTGCGAAAGGTATGCTCGTCGACATGAGCGACGAACTTGAACCTGACGTTCCCCACCGCTGCGTGCGTAGCGCTGATGCGGAGATGCGACCGCTCACCCTGAGCGAGCAGATCGTGGAGGCGCTTGCCGCAGGCCGCAACAAGCGCGTACGCAAGCTGCTGCACCGCATGCATCCGGCCAAGATCGCTGCGCTGCTCGAACGCCTGTCGCCCGTTCAGCGCATCTCGCTCTGGCAGCAGATCGGCGGCACGGTCGAACAGCGCGTGCTCGGCCACCTGAGCACCGAGCTTCGCCCAACGCTGATGCACGAGTCGCGCGAGGACAGCGAAGCCGACGCTGCGCCTGCGCCGCCCTCGCCGCAGGGCGAGGCACCGGAGGACGCGAAGAGCGAGTTGCAGGACGTGCGCGAAGCGCTTGAAGCCGGCAAGCTCAAGCGCGTCGGCAAGCTGCTGCACCGCATGCATCCGGCCAAGGTCGCCGGCCTGCTCGAAGCCCTGCCGCCGGCCGAGCGCAGCCAGGCCTGGAGCATGGTCGAGACCGAACGCGCCGGCCGTGTGCTCAGCTTCCTGCACGACGAGATCAGCACCGCGCTTGCCCAGGAGCTCGACCTCGACGACCTGATCGCTGCAGTACACCCGCTCGAGCTCGACGACCTCGTCGACCTCATCCAGACCCTGCCCACCGAGCTCGGCAGCCGCCTGGTGCTCTCCACCACCGGCGCGCGCCGCGAACAGCTCGAGTCGATGCTGTCCTACCCCGAGGAGTCCGCCGGCGGCCTGATGAACGCCGACGCCATCGAGGTGCGCGCCGACGTCAAGGCCGGCACGGTGCTGCGTTACCTGCGCCTGCTCGAGACGCTGCCGCCGCAGACCGACATGTTGATGGTGGTCGACCGCAAGGGCCACTACCAGGGCGCGCTACGCCTGTCGGCGCTGGTCACGGCCAATCTCGATACGCGGGTCGAAGATCTGATGCAGACGGAAATCGCCGGCATCCAGGTGGATACCGACAGCCGCGAGGTCGCCCGCCTGTTCCAGGACCTCGACCTCATGTCGGCCCCGGTGGTCGATGGCGAAGGCCGGCTGATCGGTCGCATCACGGTCGACGACGTGGTCGACCTGATCCGCGAAGACTCCGAGCGCGCGGTGATGCAGATGGCCGGCCTCGACGACGAAGCCGACATGTTCGCCCCGGTGCTTGTGAGCGCCCGCCGGCGGGCGCTGTGGCTGGGTATCAACCTGCTTACCGCCTTCCTCGCCGCGTGGGTGATCGGCCAGTTCCAGGGCACCCTCGAGCAGCTCGTCGCGCTTGCCGTGCTGATGCCCATCGTCGCCAGCATGGGCGGCATCGCCGGCAGCCAGACGCTGACCCTGGTGATCCGCGGCCTCGCGCTCAAGCAGGTGCAGAAGGGCAACATCCGCATCCTGCTCAACCGCGAGGTCGGTGTGTCGATCCTCAACGGACTGCTTTGGGCGCTGGTGGTGGCGGCGCTTGCCGTGGTGTGGTTCGGCGACTGGGGCATCGGCGGCGTCATCGCCGCGGCGATCCTGCTGAACCTGCTGTGCGCCGCGCTCGCCGGGCTGGCGATCCCGCTCATCCTCGAGCGCATGGGCATCGACCCTGCGCTCGCCGGCAGCGTCATCCTCACCACCGTCACCGACGTGGTCGGCTTCTTCGCCTTCCTCGGGCTGGCAACAGTGCTGCTGCTGTGAGCGCGCGCGCCCGACCGCATGCAGGCCGTTAAACCTCTGCATTCAACCGGAGTCCCCATGAGCAAGCACAAGACAATCGACATCGCCGAATACCGCGTTCAGGGCGGCAAAAAGGTGGATCTTGCCGACTGGTCGACGCAAGCCCCCCCGTTCTACGGCTCGAAGAGCGACTACAAGGACATGCTCGAGGCCGGCACCGAGCGTCTGGCCGAGTTGCAGGAAATGCTCTACGCCCATGACCGCTACTCGCTGCTGGTGATCTTCCAGGCAATGGACGCTGCGGGCAAGGACGGCGCCATCCGCCACGTCATGTCGGGCGTCAATCCGCAGGGCTGCCAGGTGTTCAGCTTCAAGCACCCGAGCGCCACCGAACTCGACCACGACTTCCTGTGGCGCACCCACCTCGCGCTGCCCGAGCGCGGGCGCATCGGCATCTTCAACCGCTCGTACTACGAAGAGGTGCTGATCGTGCGCGTGCTGCCCGAGATCCTGCAGGGGCAGAAGCTGCCCGACGAGACCCTGGCAGCAAAGGACTTCTGGGGCGATCGCCTGCGCTCGATCGCAGACGCCGAGGCCCACCTGCACCGCAACGGCACCCGCATCGTCAAGATCTTCCTGCACCTTTCCAAGGACGAGCAGCGCGACCGCCTGATCGCGCGCATCGACGAGGAAGACAAGAACTGGAAGTTCGACGAGGGCGACATCGAGCAGCGCCAGCACTGGGACAAGTACATGGCCGCCTACGCCGACTGCCTCGCCGCCACAAGCACCGCCGACTGCCCGTGGTACGTGGTGCCCGCCGACGACAAGAAGAACGCCCGCCTGATCGTGTCGCAGATCCTGGTCGACACCCTGGCCGGGCTGGACATGCGCTACCCGGAGACCAGCGACGCACGGCGCGAAAGGCTGCGCGAGATCCGCCGCCAGCTGGAAGCGGGCGAGGTCTGATCCGGTGGGGCCTTCAGCCCTGCCGCGCCTCGCCGCTCGAGGGTGTCCGGCGGTCCTGCAGGGCGCTGAAGCCCGCCTCGTTCTGCCGCGCGGCCTCGCCACTCACCCAGCTCAGCAGCGGGCCGTCCGGGTTGTGCTGCTGAGTCTCGGCACAGGCCTCGAGGCACAACGCACACTGCGTGCAGGTGAACATGTGGCGCTTGATGCTGCGCGGCTTCAGCCGCATCGGACACGCCGCGTTGCACGCCGACTCGCGCTCGGGCAGGCAGGTGCTGCAGGCGCTCGCCCGCGAGCGGTCGAAGCCGACCACCATCGCGTCGCGGTTCTTCATCCAGATCAGGCTCTGGAACACGCCCACCGAGCACATATAGCGGCAGAACAGATGGCGCGCGAACAGGAAGTCCAGGCTCAGCACCGCGGTGATGAGAACGAGGAAGATCGTCTGGATGCGCGTGAACTCGAGCGCGAGCAGGTTGCCGTAGATCTCCGCAGGCGGCAGCACGTAGGTGAGCAGCACCACCGCCCACGAGAACGCGAGCAGCACGCCCGCCGGTGCCACCAGCAGCCACCAGCGCGGGTCGCGGCGCAGGCGGGTGCCATCGGGTCGCAACGCGGGCAGCGGCGACTTCTCCCACAGCGTGGGCTTGCCGCTCGCACGGATGAACAGCTCGTTGAGGAACTCGACGACGGAGAAATGCGGACACAGCCAGCCGCAGAACAGTCGCCCCCATTTCCACGCCACCCAAAGCACCACCGCGGCGACGCCGAACACCGGCAGGAACAGCCGCAGCAGCAGGTTGCCGCCCGCCTCCAGCGTGGTGGCGCGCTTGGCGAGGAAGTCGTCCAGCCCCAGGCGCCACTCGAAGCCGAGCAGCCAAGCATGGTCCGCCTGAAGATCGAAGCGGAACAGGTCGAACACCGGCGCGAAAACGAACAGCAGGTAGAAGCCGCCCTGGAACAGGCGGCGGCGCCACTGCAGCCGGCGCGCAGCGGGCAGCGGCGCGAGGGCGATCGGAATCACGCGACGAGGGAGATCCCCGCTCATCGGGGCGCGGCCACAAGCGCCTGCATGGCCCAGTCAAGGACCTCCGCCGCCAGACGATCGCTCGCGGCGCCAAAGGCCTGCACCACGGCCGGCACCGCAGGGCCGGACGCCGCCATGCCCAACTCGAAACTGCGGCTCGCGACGATGCGGCGGGAGCCGGTATCGACCAGGCGCGCATCGAGGCGCACCACCACCTCGGGGCGGCCGTCGCGGTACTCGCTCTGGAAGGCACGCAATTCGCTGTCGAGCTCGAAGTCGGCCTGCAGCTGCTTGTCGTCGGTACTCAGCGCGGCAACCCGGCCGTCGCTACGGAAGGCGTCGAGCAGGCGGTTGCGCAGCAGCACCGGCGCCGGGTCGCTCCAGCCCGCCCCCTTGTAAACGCTGACGCGGCTGCCCTCGGGTACGACGACGATGCGCTGCCCGGACAGATGCACGCCCGCGGCCGGGCGCGTGATGCGCAGCGACCACGGCACCGCCTGCGCGGCGGACGCGGGCACAGGAGCGGCAGACGGCAGCAGATAAACGTCGAGCGGCTCGGCCTTGGGCAGGATGGTGCAAGCCTGCAGCAGCAGCAGCGCGGCGCCGATCGCCAGCCAGCGGGCGGCCGCGCCTGGCGCGGCAGCGCGCACGCGGCTCCGGCGGCGCAGCCCCGGAGCGGATTGCGGGATTCTCATGGCGTGAACTCCTTGGTCGGTTCGAGGCCGAGCAGGTAGTCGGCGGGGCGGTCCTCGAGCTGGCGGGTGATCGCACGCAGCGAGGCGAGCGTGGTGCGCAACTCGGCCACCGCCGGTCCGATCTCGGCCAGGCCGCGCAGACCGCCGTCGAGCGATGCGCGGTTATCGGCGATCAGGCCCTCGACCGAGCCCATCGCACGCTCGAAGGCGCGCATCGCGTCGCGCGCGCTGTCCAGCGTCTGGGTACCCTGCTGCTCGACCAGACGGTTGGCGGTGCCGAGCACCCTTGTGGCTTCGGCCAGCGCGGTGCTGGCCTGTGCGCTGGCCTGGGTGACCTGCTTGAGTACCGCATTGACGTCATCGCGCTGCGCAGCCAGGGCGGCGGTGGTCTGCTCGAGGTTGTCGAGGGTGCGGCCGATGGCGGCCACGTTCTCGGCCGAGAACAGCGCGCGTGCCTGCACCAGCAACTCGTTTACGTTGGTGACTGCATCCTCGCCGTCGGCGAGCAGGCGGCCAAAGGCCGAAGGCACGGCCACGATGCGCGGCACCTCGTCTTCCTCCGCCCGCAGCCGCTCGCTTGCCGCATCGTCGCCGCTGGAGAGACGGATCATCGAGAGCCCGGTGATGCCGGCCGGCACCAGACGAGCCTGGGTGTCGGTACGCACGGGGGCGCTGCTGTCCACACGCACGCGGGCGATCACACGACGCGCGTCGTCCGGGTCCAGGCGCAGGCTGACGACGTCCCCGATGCGGATGCCGTTGAACTCCACCGTACCCCCCTTGGACAAGCCCGATACCGCCTCCTGGAACACGATGTCGTACGTTTCGAACTGGCGGTCTGCATCGCTCTTGCCCAGCCATAGCGTGAACAACAATGCAGCGCCGACGACGAGCACGGTGAAGAGGCCGATCAGCACGTGATGGGCGCGGGTTTCCATGTCAGTGGTTCTCCGTTGCAGCGGGTGCGGTCTGCGCGGCGGCCACCGCAGTGGCTGCGGCGCGGCCGCGCGGGCCGTGGAAGTAATCGCGGATCCAGGCGTCGTCGGTGTCAGCGACTTCGTCCAGGCCGGCATTGACCAGCACCTTCTTCTGCGCGAGCACGGCGACGCGGTCGGTGATGGTATAGATGGTGTCGAGGTCGTGGGTGACAATGAACACCGTGAGCCCGAGCGCGTCGCGCAGGGTCAGGATGAGCTGATCGAAGGCCGCCGCGCCGATCGGATCGAGACCGGCGGTGGGCTCGTCGAGGAAGAGGATGTCGGGATCGAGTGCGAGGGCGCGCGCCAGCGCCGCACGCTTGACCATGCCGCCCGACAGGTCCGATGGAAACTTGTCGCCAGCGATCGCCGGCAGCCCGGCGAGCGCAATCTTGAGCGCTGCCAACGCTGCTGCCTCGCGCTTCGACAGGCCGGCATGCTCGATCAGCGGTAGCGCCACGTTCTCGGCCACGGTCAGGGAAGAAAACAGCGCCCCCTTCTGAAACAGCACGCCGAAGCGCCGCTCCACCGCCTTGCGGCGGGCGTCGGGCAGGCCCAGCAGATCCTCGCCGAACACCTTCACCTGGCCCGCACGCGGCCGGTTGAGGCCGACGATGGTGCGCAGCAGCACCGACTTTCCGGTGCCCGACCCACCCACCACGCTGAGGATCTCGCCACGGCGCACATCGAGGTCGAGCTGGTCGTGCACCACCTGGGCGCCGAACTGGTTGCGCACGCCGCGCACCTCGATGACGTTGTCGCGCCGATCGGATGCGGCACTCACCCGCCCCGCCGTCACCGCCCCCGCCGTCACCACCCCATCTCCATGCAGAACAGTGCGGCGATCGCATCGACCACGATCACCACGAAGATCGACTGCACCACCGCGGAGGTCGTGTGCTCGCCCACCGACTGCGCGCTGCCCTGCACGCGGAAGCCCTCCAGGCAGCCGATCACCGCGATCAGGAACGCGAACACCGGCGCCTTGGCCATGCCCACCCAGAAATGGATGAGGCCGACGTTGTCCTCGATGCGCGAAAGGAACAGCACCGGCGAGATGTCCAGCGTCGTCGCCGACACCAGCATGCCGCCGATGATGCCCGAGACCATCGCCACGAAGGTGAGGATGGGGAGCGCGATCAGCAGCGCATAGACGCGCGGCAGCACCAGCAACTCGACCGGGTCGAGGCCGAGCACGCGGATCGCGTCGATCTCCTCGTTCGCCCGCATCGAGCCGATCTGCGCGGTGAAGGAGCTCGCCGTGCGGCCGGCGACGATGATCGCGGCTAGCAGCACGCCAAACTCGCGCAGAAAGGAATAGGCCACCAGGTCGACGGTGAAGATGCTGGCGCCGAAGCTGGCGAGCACGGTCGCCCCGAGGAAGGCGACCACCGCACCGACCAGAAAGGTCAGCAGGGCAATGATCGGCACCGCATCCAGCCCGGTGCGCTCGAGGTTGGCGACCAGAGCCGTCATGCGCCAGCGCCGCGGCTGCACGGCCACACGCAGCGCGGTCGCAAGGATGAGACCAATGAAGCCGGTGAGCCCGGTGAGGTGCCGCCAGAACACCCCCATGGTCTGGCCGATGTGGGCCAGCACGTCGCCGAGCGCATACCCCCCCTCAGCCGCGGTCGCCTCCGCGCTGCCTTGCATCGCCTCGGCAACGGCCCGCAGCAGGGCACGCCGCTCGCGCGGCAAGGGCGACGCATCCTCAAGCAAGCGCGCGATGTGCGCGGCACCGAGCAACCCGCACAACAGCCGCGCCCCCGCCGTGTCGAGCGCCTCCAGGCTACCCGGGTCCACCTCCAGCGCACCACCGGCCGCCATGGCGTCCACGCGCCCCCGCAACGCTGCAATGCAGCGCTCCAGGCGGGCGTGATGCGCCAGGGTCCACTGCCCGCGCAGGCGCAGCACGGCCGCGCAGCCCTCCTCATGGAGCTCGGCATCGCCAGGCGCATTCTCAGGCCGGGAAACGGTGGATGGTGCGGAGAATGTCGACATGCAACGTGATTCGTGAGGCAAGGCTGGCATGGTACATCAGCGCTCGTGCCGCGCCCCGTGCCCAGTTCCCCGTGCCCGCCCGATCCGGGCCAAAGCTTGACTTCGGTCACGCTCCGGGCGTGAAATTGTCGCAACACAACAAGCGCACCTGCGCCCACAGACGCTGGTGCGAGACGAGGCTCCATCATGACCCACGCAGGAAACCGCCGGCTCGCCTGGATTGGCGCCGGCGTGCTCGCCATCGCCGCCTCCGCGGCCTGGCAATTCCTCCGCCCCGCCCCCGACGACGGCAGCTTCGTTCGTGGCAACGGCCGCATCGAGGCCACCGAGGTCGATGTCGCCGCGAAGGGGCCGGGCCGGGTGGACGAGATCCTGGTGAACGAGGGCGACTTCGTCACCCGCGACGATGTGGTCGCCCGCATGGACGTACGGTCGCTGCAGGCGCAGCTTGCGCAGGCGCGGGCCGAGGTGGCCAACGCGGCGAGCGCACGGGAAACCGCGCGGGCGCTGGTAGCCCAGCGGCAGGCCGACGTGGCCATGGCCGAGGCGGTGCTGATCCAGCGACACGCCGAGCGGGACCTGGCCCGCAGCACGGCGGCCCGCTCGCGCGCCCTGCTCGCCGACCGCGCCACCTCGGCGCAGAAGGTCGAGGACGACGCCGCCCGCGCACGCACCGCCGAGGCCAACATCAGCGTCGCGCAGGCGCAGATCAACGCCGCCCGTGCCGGTGTGCGCGCTGCCGAGGCTCAGGTCCAGCAGGCCGAGGCCGCGATCCATGCCGCCGAGGCGGTGGTCGCCCGCCTGCAGACCGAGATCGCCGATGGCGAACTGCGCGCCCCGCGCAGCGGCCGCGTGCAGTATCGGGTGGTACAGCCGGGCGAAGTGATCGGCGGTGGCGGCAAGGTGGTGAGCCTGATCGATGTCGGCGACGTGTACATGACCTTCTTCCTGCCCGAGAGGGCCGCCGGGCGGGTGGCGCTTGGCAGCGAGGTGCGCATCGTGCTGGATGCCGCGCAGGATCTGGTGATTCCGGCGAACGTGTCCTACGTCGCCAGTGTTGCCCAGTTCACCCCCAAGACGGTCGAAACACAGAGCGAGCGCCAGAAGATGGTGTTCCGGGTCAAGGCCCGGGTCGACCCCGCGCTGCTCGCCCGCTACCCCGAACAGGTCAAGACCGGGCTGCCCGGCATGGCCCACGTGCGCCTGAACCCGCAGCGCGAGTGGCCGCCCGAACTGCAGGTGAGGTTGCCGTGACCTCACACTGCGGCGACATGAGCTGCAGGCCTGCACCGCCCCAAACCCCATCCGCACCCGCGCACGCCGCGCCCCCGGTAGCGCGCCTGGTGGACGTGCGCCACCACTACGGCGCCACCGCGGCCGCAGACGGTGTGACGCTCGACCTCCCTGCCGGGCGCATGGTCGGCTTCATCGGCCCGGACGGCGTGGGCAAGTCCACCTGGCTGGCGCTGATCGCCGGCGCACGCCAAATCCAGCAGGGCACGGTGGAGGTGCTGGGCGGCGACATGAAGGATGCCCGCCACCGCGCCCGCATCTGCCCGCGCATCGCCTACATGCCGCAGGGGCTGGGCAAGAATCTCTACCCCACACTGTCGGTGTTCGAGAACATCGACTTCTTCGGCCGCCTGTTCGGCCAGCCCGAGGCCGAGCGCAGGCAGCGCATCGACGAGTTGCTTGCTGCCACCGGCATGGCCGCCTTCGCCGACCGCCCCGCCAACAAGCTCTCCGGCGGCATGAAGCAGAAGCTCGGACTGTGCTGTGCACTGATCCACGACCCCGATCTGCTGATCCTGGATGAACCCACCACCGGCGTCGATCCGCTGTCGCGCCGCCAGTTCTGGGCGCTGATCGAGCGCATCCGCGCCAAGCGCCCGGGCATGAGCGTGCTGATCGCCACCGCCTACATGGAAGAGGCCGAGGGCTATGACTGGCTGGTGGCGGTCGACGCCGGCCGCGTGCTCGCCACCGGTACGCCCGATGCGCTGCGTACCGCCGGAAACGCCGGCACGCTCGAAGAGGCCTTCATCGCCCTGCTGCCGGAAGCGCGCCGCCGGGACCACCAGCGCCTGGCGATTCCGCCCCATGTGGCGGGCGAGGTCGTCATCGAGGCTCGCGGCCTGCAAATGCGCTTCGGCGACTTCGTGGCGGTCGACGACGTCAGCCTGCAGGTACGGCGCGGCGAGATCTTCGGCTTCCTCGGCTCGAACGGCTGCGGCAAATCCACCACGATGAAAATGCTCACCGGCCTGCTTGAGCCCAGTGCGGGCGAAGCGCGCCTGCTCGGCAGCCGGCTGGACGCGCGCAACATCGCCACCCGTCGCCGCGTCGGCTACATGTCGCAGGGCTTTTCCCTGTACGGCGAGCTCTCGGTGCGACAGAACCTCGACCTGCATGCGCGCCTGTTCGACCTGCCCCAGGCCGCAGGCGAGGCGCGCATCGCCGAACTCGCCCGCCGCTTCGACCTCGACCCGGTGATGAACACGCAGCCCGACGCGCTGCCGCTCGGCATCCGCCAGCGCCTGCAGCTCGCTGTGGCGGTGCTGCACCGGCCCGATGTGCTGATCCTGGACGAACCCACCTCGGGGGTGGACCCGGTGGCACGCGACCACTTCTGGGCGCTGATCGCGGACCTGTCACGCAAGGACGGCGTGACCATCTTCATCACCACCCACTTCATGAACGAGGCCCAGCGCTGCGATCGCATCTCGCTGATGCACGCCGGGCGCATCCTCGCCAGCGGCACGCCGGCCGCGCTTGCGGCCGCACGCGGCACCGACGTGCTCGAGGATGCCTTCGTCGCCTACCTCGAGGAGGCCAGCGAAGCCACCGCTCAGCCCCCCGCGGGCATGCCGTCCCACAAGTCGGCGACGACAGCCGCCGCGACCCCACCGCTTCCGCACACATCCCCCCCGAGCGAGACCGAGCGCCATGCCGAGCGCCTGGCCCGCTTCAGCCTAACCCGCCTGCTGAGCTTTTCCGCGCGTGAAGCCACCGAGCTGCGCCGCGACCCGGTGCGGCTCACGCTGGCGCTGCTCGGCAGCCTGGTGCTGATGCTGGTCATGGGCTACGGGATCACCATGGACGTGGAAGACCTGCACTACGCAGTGCTCGACCACGACCGCAGCGTGGCGAGCCAGCGCTACACGCTGCGCATCGCGGGCTCGCGCTACTTCCTCGAGCAGCCACCGCTCGCCAGCCACGCCGACCTCGATGCGCGCATGCGTGCGGGCACGCTGGCAATGGCGGTCGAGATCCCACCCGGCTTCGGCCGCGACCTCGCCCGTGGCAAGGCGCCGCAGGTAGCGGTGTGGCTGGACGGCTCGATGCCGCTGCGCGCCGAGCTCGCGCGCGCCTACGTCGCCGGCGTGCACGCGCAGACGCTCGCCGACGTGATCGCCGAGTCGGGCGCCGGCCCGGTGCGTGCGCTCGCCAGCGTCGAGCCACGCTACCGCTACAACCCCGAGCTGCTGAGCCTGGTGGCGATGGTGCCGAAGGTGATTCCGCTGCTGCTGGTGTTCATCCCCGCCATGCTCACCGCGCTCGGCGTGGTGCGTGAAAAGGAGCTCGGCTCCATCCTCAACGTGTACACCACACCCGTGACCAAGCTCGAGTTTCTGGTCGGCAAGCAGCTGCCCTACATCGCGCTGTCGATGTTCAACTTCGTGCTGATGTTCGGGCTCGCGGTAACGCTGTTCCAGGTGCCGTTCAAGGGCAGCTTCCTCGCGCTGGCGACCGGCGCGCTGCTCTACGTCACCGCCACCACCGGCCTGGGCCTGCTTGCCTCCACGTTGACCAACAGCCAGGTCGCAGCGCTCGCCGGCACCTCGATCGGCACCCTGCTGCCGGCGATCCAGTTCTCCGGGCTGATGGACCCGGTGAGCTCCCTCGAAGGCGGTGGCTACTGGATCGGCGCAATGTATCCCACCACCCACTTCCTAACCATCGCCAGCGGCACCTTCTCGAAGGCGCTCGGCTTCGCGGAACTGGGCGGCGCCTTCATCCCGCTGCTGCTGGCAATCCCGGTGCTCACGCTGCTGTCGGCGACACTGCTGAAGAAACAGGCGAAGTGAGCAAAGGTACGCCAAGTGATCACGACCGCAAGCACCCATCTGCGCAACACCTGGCACCTCGGGGTCAAGGAGTTCCGCAGCCTCTCCCGCGACCTAGCGATGATGTTCCTGATCGTGTTCATGTTCAGCGCCTCGATCTACGCCGACGCCCGCGCCAAGCCCGAGAGCCTGAACCGGGCCTCGATCGCGGTGGTGGACGAGGACCGCTCGCAGCTCTCGGCACGGATCGTCGCCGCGCTGCAGCCGCCGCAGTTCATCCCGCCCGAGCACGTCGGCCTGGCCGACATGGACCGCGGCATGGACGCCGGCCTGCACACCTTCGTACTCGACATCCCGCCCAACTTCCAGCGCGACGTGCTCGCCGGCCGCAGCCCGGCGCTGCAGCTGAACGTCGACGCCACCCGCCAGAGCCAGGCGCAGACCGGCACCGGCTACATCCAGAACATCCTCAACGATGAAGTGCGCGCCTTCGTCCAGCGCGTGCGCGCGCCCGCGCCACAGCCGGTCGAGCTGGTACCGCGCGCAATGTTCAACCCCAACCTGCAGGCGAGCTGGTTCGCCGCGATCAACGCCATCATCAACAACGTCACCATGCTCGGCATCCTGCTCACCGGCGCGGCGCTGATCCGCGAGCGCGAGCACGGCACGATCGAGCATCTGCTGGTGATGCCGGTCACCCCGCTCGAGCTGATGCTGTCCAAGATCTGGTCGATGGGCGTGGTGGTGCTGCTGGCCTCGTCCTTCTCGCTGCAGGTGATGGTCAAGGGCGTGCTCGGTATCACCGTGGCCGGCTCCGCGGTGCTGTTCGGCGCCGGCACCTTGCTGTACCTGTTTGCCGCCGCCTCGATCGGCATCTACATGGGCACGATCGCCCGCTCGATGCCGCAGTTCGGGCTGATGTCCATCCTCGTATTGCTGCCCCTGCAGATCCTCTCCGGCGGCGTGACCCCGCGCGAGAGCATGCCCGAGACGGTCCAGGCCCTGATGTCGCTGACGCCGACGACCCACTATGTGTCGCTCGCGCAGTCCATCCTGTTCCGGGGCGCCGGGCTGGACGTGGTGTGGCCATCATTTGCGATGGTGGCGGCGATCGGTGCCGTGTTCCTGGCGCTCGCGCATCGTCGCCTGCGTCACACGCTCGGAACGATGCAGAGTTGAGCCGATCGGCTGCAGCACAATCTGCTGCCGAGCATCAAGCCGAGGCAAAAATTCGTTTATGGATGAAGCACTATTTTTTGTTGCACTGCACCATCTTTTCCCCTACCATCGCACCTGTCTCCTCCACCCTCCTCCTTTGGTGTGGATTTGCCCGGGCCTCGCAAGACGCCCGGGCTTTTTCTTTTCAGCGCCCGAAAAGCTGCTGCAGCAGCACAAGGTTGAGCAGCAGGGCGACGAGCGCAAGAACCTTCCAGAACTTCGCCGGATCGCGCTCGATGAGTGCGGGTCGCAGGCGGCGCAGGTGCTCGGCGTCCGGATGATGAATCTCATGCACGAACTCCGACAGCTCCGCTTGCCGCCGTGCCGGGTCGATATCGAGCGCACGCGAGAGCGCGTCGTCGATCCAGGCCGGGATGTCGCGCTCGTCATCCACCACCGAACGGTAGCGCAGGCGGCGCTGCGCCTTGCGCGTGCGCGCCTGCGCGAGCGCGACGCCATAGGGTAGCCGGCCGGTGAGCAGCTCGTAGGCAATCGCAGCGAGCGAGAACAGGTCGGAACGCGTCGAACCCGGCCCGCCCAGGAAATACTCGGGCGCGGCGTAGGCGCTGTCGCCGGGGACGCCACCGGCCATCGCCATGACCTCGCCCGCGCCAGCGCACTCCGCGATGCCGGCCACGCTCACCGCACCGAAGTCGATGATGCGCACCGTACCCGAGGCGTCGATGATGATGTTCTCGGGGCGCAGGTCGCGGTGGAGCATCTCCTGGCGGTGGAAGGCCTGCAGCCCACGCGCAGTCTGACGCACGATGTCCCGCACGGCGTCGAGCGCGGGCCGCGGATGGTCGGTCATCCACTGGCGCAGGCTGCGGTCTTCGACGAACTCGGTGACCACATAGAGGCAGCTGCGCAGGCGCTCCGGCCGCCATGGGCGTAGCACGTGAGGCGAGTCGATCCGGCGCGCGATCCACTCCTCGAGCAGGAAGCGCTCGAGTGCGGCGGGGTCCTGCTGCAGCTCGATGGACGGCGTCTTGATGGCCACACGCACCCCACTCTCGTCGTCCACCGCCAGATGGACATGGCTGCGGGCGCTGGCATGCAATTCGCGCACGATGGTATAGCCGTCGAGCCGCATGCGGGCTTGCAGCGCCGGCGCGAGCGGCAGCTCCGCGAGCCGGCGGCCGAGCTCGCTCGCCTGCGCATCGGGCAGGGCCGTGATCTCGACCAGCTGCACGGTGAGGTTGTCGGGGCTGCCGCGGCGCAGGGCCTCGTCCACGATGGTGCGCGCCGCGCCGTCAAGCCCTTCAGCCGCGGCGATCGCGCTGGCGACAAAACCCATGTCCATGTAGTCGTGCACACCGTCCGTAGAGAGCATGAAGAGGTCGCCCCGCTCGAGCGCGAGCGCGCGGTAATCCGCATCCACCCGGCGGTCCATGCCGAGCGCGCGGGCGAGATAACTCTCTTCGGCCGACACGCGCACGCGATGATCCTCGGTGAGCCGCTCGATTCGGCCATTGCGCAAGCGGTGGATGCGCGCGTCGCCAATGTGGAACAGGTGCGCGGTGGTCGACTTGAGAATCAGCCCGCTGAAGGTGCATACATAGCCGCGCTCGCGGTCGAAGCGATGTTCGCTGCGGCGCGTCTGTGCGTGCAGCCAGGCGTTGGTGGCGGAGAGCACGTGCAGCGCGGCGGTGCGCACCGACCAGGCCGCGGAGGTGCAGTAGTAGTCGGTGACGAAGGCATCCACCGCGGCCTGGGCGGCGGCCAGGCTCACGTCGCTGCTGCTGATGCCATCGGCGAGCGCCAACGCGATGCCCTTGGCGGCGAGCTCGGCGCCCTGCGGCATGCAGACGCCGTGAAAGTCCTGGTTGCGCTGCTTGCGTCCGGCCGTCGAATGCTGGCCGACGCGAACGGCGAGTCCTGTGCTCATGCTCGATCCACGATGGAACCCCGGCGCCTCGCCGCGCCGGGGAGGATTCGACAGTCCACGCAGCGGATCAGCTGAAGCTGCGCTTGGGCGCGGTGCGCACATGCGTGGTGTAGAGCGTGAGCCCGGTGAAGGCGAGACCGCCGACGAGGTTACCGAGCACCACCGGAATCTCGTTCCAGATCAGGTAATCCATGATCGAGAACTCGCCGCCCATCATCAGCCCGGACGGGAACAGGAACATGTTCACCACCGAGTGCTCGAAGGTCATCGCGAAGAACAGCATGATCGGCATCCACATCGCGATCACCTTGCCGCTCACCGTGGTCGAGATCATCGCGCCCACCACGCCGGTCGACACCATCCAGTTGCACAACATGCCGCGCATGAAGATGGTGAGCCAGCCGGCGAGTCCATACTGCGCATAGCCGAGCGTGCGCGCCTCGCCGATGTGGCCGATCTTCTGGCCGATCTCGTTGGGCTCGGTCGAAAAGCCATAGGTGAACACGAAGGCCATCATGAAGGCCACGGTCAGCGCACCGGCGAAGTTGCCGATGAAGACCAGGCCCCAGTTCTTCAGGATCGCCTTGATCGTGACGCCGGGGCGCTTGTCCAGCCAGGCCAGCGGGGTGAGCACGAAGACGCCGGTGAGCAGGTCGAATCCGAGCAGATAGAGCATGCAGAACCCGATCGGGAACAGGATCGCGCCAACCAGCGGCTGCCCGGTCATCACGGTGGCGGTGACCGCGAACACCGCGGCCAGGGCGAGGATGGCGCCCGCCATGAAAGCGCGAATCAGCACGTCGCGCGGTGCCATGCAGATCTTGGATTCACCAGCGTCGACCATCTTGGTGACGAATTCGGAGGGAGCAAGGTAGGCCATGATTTCTTCTCTCTGTGTGCGTTGTCGTTCTGCAGGCGTGCGGGGTTGGGGATACGGGGTCTCAGATTGCGAGGAAGATCTCCCCACCTTCGACCTTCACCGCGAAACGGCCACAATGGCCGCTGTCGGGCGCCACCGCCTGGCCGTCCTCGAGGCCGATGTTCCAGCCGTGCAGCGGGCAGGTGACCTTGCGGCCATGGACGATGCCCTGCGACAGCGGCCCGCCTTTGTGGGGGCATTTGTCGTGCAGCGCGAAGACCTCGTCCTCGGCATTGCGGAAGATGGCGATGTCCTCCTCGCCGGGGCGCTGCACGACACGCGCGCCGAGGCGGGGGATGTCTTCGAGCAGGCAGATGCGCTTCCAGTCGGTCATGATGGATTCCTTCGTTCGGATGGGTCAGGTGGCAAGCGGGACGATGGCGCCGATCACGCCTCGACCCGGATCGGGATGAACTGCCTGGCCGCCTCGCCCTCGCGGCTGCTCTGCCAGGGGTCGCGGGCGTTCTTGAGGGCGTCGAGCAGGCGCGCGTGCAGCCGGCGGCGGTTCTCGGCGTCCTCCACGACCTGCGCCTTCACGTAGTCGAGGCCGACACGGGCGAGCCAATGCACGGTGCGTTCGAGATACCAGCCCTCCTCGCGGTAGAGCTGCAGGAAAGCGCCCGAATACTCCATGACCTCCTCGTCGCTGCCGACCTTGCACAGGAATTGAGCCACCTCGGTCTTGATGCCGCCGTTGCCGCCGACATAGATCTCGTAGCCGGAATCGACGCCGATCACCCCCACGTCCTTGATCCCGGACTCCGCGCAGTTGCGCGGACAGCCGGAGACAGCGAGCTTGACCTTGTGCGGCGCGTACATGTCGAACAGCATCCTTTCGAGCTTGATGCCCATGTCGATGGCAAGCTGGGTGCCGAAACGGCAGTGCTCGGCGCCGACGCAGGTCTTCACGGTGCGGATCGACTTGCCATAAGCGTGGCCGGAGACCATGCCAGCGGCGTTGAGGTCGGCCCAGATCGCAGGCAGGTCCTCCTTCCTGATGCCGAGCAGGTCGATGCGCTGGCCGCCGGTGACCTTGACCGTGGGCACCTCGTACTTCTCGGCGGCATCGGCGATGGCGCGCAGCTCCGCCGGCGTAGTCACCCCGCCCCACATCCGCGGCACCACCGAGTAGGTGCCGTCCTTCTGGATGTTGGCGTGGGCGCGCTCGTTGATGAAGCGCGACTGCGGGTCGTCCTTCGCTTCGTGCGGCCAGGACGAGATCAGGTAGTAGTTGATCGCCGGGCGGCACTTGTCGCAGCCGTCGGGCGTTTTCCAGTTGAGCATGCCGAACACCGCCTCCTTGGTGACGAGGTGGTGCTTGTAGATCGCCTCGCGCACCACCTTGTGCGAATGCTCGGTGCAGGCGCACACCGGCTTGTCGCTCGCACTCACCGCCTGGTAGGCGCCGCCCACCGTGGACGCGAGGATCTGCTCGACCAACCCGGTGCAGGAGCCACAGGACGATGCCGCCTTGGTGTGCTTCTTCACCTCATCGAGGGAGAACAGGCCCTTCTCCTTGATCGCCTTGACGATGGTGCCCTTGCACACACCGTTGCAGCCGCACACCTCGGCGCTGTCGGGCATGCTGGCGGCGCGGTTCTCGCCCTTGTGGCCGGCGTCGCCCAAGCGGTTCTGGCCGAACATGAGCTGGCCGCGCAGCTCATGAACGCTCTGGCGGTCCTTCATGAGCTGGAAGTACCAGGAACCGTCGGCGGTGTCGCCGTACAGCACCGAGCCGACGATGCGGTCGTCCTTGAGCACCACCCGCTTGTACACGCCGCCCAGCTTGTCGTGCAGCACGATGTCCTCGGTGCCCGGGCCGCCACTGAAGTCGCCCGCCGAGAACACGTCGATGCCAGTCACCTTGAGCTTGGTGGAGGTCACCGAGCCGAGGTAGCGCCCAATGCCATGGTTGGCGAGGTGGTTGGCGCACACCTTGCCTTGCTCGAACAGCGGCGCCACCAGGCCGTAGGCGACGCCACGGTGCGCCACGCACTCACCGACCGCGTAGATGCGCGGGTCGGTGACGGTCTGCAGGGTGTCGGAGACATGGATGCCACGCACCCGCCCGCTGCCGCAGTACAGGCCGGCCGACTCGGCGAGCGCGTAGTTGGGCCGGATGCCTGCAGCGACCACCACCAGGTCGGCGGCGATCTCCATGCCGCCCTTGAAGCGCACCGAACCCACGCGCCCGGCACCCCCGGCACCCTCCTCGCCGCCGGTGTCGCCATGGGCGCTGCGCGCCGGCAGCAGCGCCTCGGTCTGGCGTGCGAGCAGGAACTTCATGCCCTTGGCTTCGAGCGAGGCCTGCAGCATGTCGGCTGCCACCTTGTCGAGCTGGCGCTCCATGATCCAGTCACCGATGTGCACCACGGTCACGTCCATGCCACGCAGCATCAGCCCATTGGCGGCCTCCAGGCCGAGCAGGCCGGCACCGATGACGACCGCGTGGCGGTACTTGCCGGCGGCCTCGATCATCGCCTCGGTATCGGCGATGTCGCGATAACCGAGCACGCCAGGCAGATCGTTGCCGGGGATGGGCGGGATGAAGGGCGTTGATCCGGTAGCGAGCAGCAGCCGATCGTAGTCGGCCTCGGTGACGCTGCCGTCCTTGGCTTCGGCGGCCACCCTGCGCCTCACCCGGTCGATCTTCGTCACCGTGCTGCCCGCATGCAGCTTGATGCCGTTGTCGCGGTACCAGTCGAGATCGTTGAGCATGATCTCGGGCAGGGTCATCTCGCCTGCCAGCACCGGCGAGAGCAGGATGCGGTTGTAGTTGCCGTGCGGCTCGGCACCGAACACGGTGATGTCGTAGAGGTCGGGCGCGAGCTTGATCAGCTCTTCGATCGTGCGCACGCCGGCCATACCGTTGCCGACAAGGACGAGTTTCATCTTCTTCATGGTCTTCTCCGCGACAAGGCCAGTACGTTCGAAACGGAAACGGCGCCCACTCCGCCCAGCCCTTTGGGCCGTAGCGGAATGGACGCCGTTGTCCTGAAGCTGGAAATTTCTGGGCAGCGCTCGCTGCCGGGTGCCCGACCGCCTTTGGCCGGTTGCTGAACACTTCAAAGCATCAAACATGCCAAGCCGGGCAGGCCGCAGCACAGGCCCGGAATCCGGGGCATAGATCCGGTTTCTGCGCTGCAGCTCGCACGAACGTCCGGCCTCGCAACGTCTTCGACCGCACTGCTGCAGTGCAGCAGTCGAGCCCCGATGCACGCCGATGGTGCAATCCGCGCCAGCAGCCCAGGCGCGCATGGCTCACGCCCCGCAACGCAATGCCGCGGCTGGAGCCCAGCCATCGCAACGCAGCAGGCTGCCCTCAGCTCCGCCCCGGCAGAAATGCCTCCATCGCGAGCGCGGCCTCGGCAACCTCGACGATGCGGCGCCCCTGGTTCATCGCCGTCTGCCGCAGCAGGCGGTAGGCCTCATCCTCGGCGAGCCCCTGGTGGCGCATCAGCACTCCCTTCGCGCGCTCGACGAGCTTGCGCTCCTCCAGGCTCGCACGTACGGCAGCGAGTTCGTCACTCATCGCCTGCAGCCGGCTCGACTGCGCATGCAGTACGTCGACGATCGAAGCGGCCAGACGCGGCCCCATCGGATCGGGCACCGCGGGCCTGCCCGCCCCGCCCTCCAGCCCACCATTCAGCCCGCCGAACTCACCGGCGCGTCCTTCCTCCGCCCCTTCTTCACCCATGCGCACGCCGGGCGTGGCCCCTGCGGCGTCCAGTCCCTCCATTCCGTCCAGCGCAGATGCGAGCCGCTGCGGGTCATCCGGATCTGCCTGCAGGGCCTCGCTGCGCCGCAGGCATTCCGTCCTCAGTGCCGCGCCAAGCAGCACTTCGACCTCCCGCACGCGGTCGAGGCGCAGCGAGCAGCAGGCAAACCACTCCTGGGCCCGCTCGGGCACGCCCGCAACAGCCTGCCCATCTGCAAGCAGCTTGCGGCGCAGGCGCTCCAGTTCGACGAGTGGCATCGCCTGCTGCACACCCTGCCATGCCGTCCGCACATCCTCCGGAGAAAAGGCCTCGAAGCGCTGGAAGCACGCCTCCTGACCCTCGATCAGATACAGCAGCGGCGGGCCATCCACTGCCGGATCGGCCGTCGCAGCAAACACCGCCGTGCCCAGCGCACGTTCCTGGCCAGCGAGCTCCTTGCCCTGCATGAGGTTGAACAGCGCCACGAGCAGCCGTGAAATCGCGGGATCGGCTGCCACGTCCGCCGCCTCGAGCACCAGCGCCAGCAGGGCAGCGATGGTCCGCCTGAAGTGCGCTGTCGCCTCGGCGACGGAGCAGCGCTGGCGCACGATCGCCTCGCGCAGATCGGGGAGCATGTCGACGCGGTGCAGCGCAAGGGCGATACGGGTAAACAGCCGAGCGCCGCCGGCCACAGCGAAACCTGGCACGGCGTCACGGATCTCCGGCCGCCCCAGCCAGGATCGCACGGCCGCCTCCGCGCTGCGGCTTGCCTCGGCATGCTCTTGCCGTTCCGGGCCAAAACGCGCGCCCGTGGAAGCCAGAAAAAGGTTTGAGGCGCCGCGCTCGCCTTGCAGGCGATGCACGAGTTCGCCCACGAGCTGGACGAGCTCGCAGCTGCGCGCAAGCTGTTCCAGCTCGTGGATCTCGCTGCGACGAGCAGCGACGAGAAAGGCCAGGGTCGATTTCACGCGGGGCTCCCGAGGGTTCTTGTTCTGCGGCCGGGGCCGCAGGGGTAGAACCAAGCAAGAGCCGTGCGCAGCCAGTGTCAGCGTGGGCGAGGAGGCAGCTTCCGTACCTGATCGATGAGCTGTTCGCCAGCCTCGTCCGCGGGCCCCTGCCAGCCATCGAAATGCAGCAGCTCGGGCAAGGGCATGCGCGGCAACCAGCCCGCAGCCTCGAGTTCGGGCTGGGCGTGAAACGCGCTCACGTGACCGATGCACAGGTAGGCGATCGGTACGATTTCACGCGGGATGCCCAGCACCTCGCGCAGCGCCTGCGGGTGCAGGATGCTGACCCAGCCCACGCCGAGGTTCTCGGCACGCGCGGCCAGCCACAGGTTCTGCACCGCACACACCGCGCTGTACACGTCCATCGCGCCGATGTGGGTGCGGCCGATCACCACCGGCCCATGGCGGCTGCGGTCGCAGGTGATGCAGATGTTCACCGGCGACTCGAGGATGCCTTCGAGCTTCAGGTTGCGGTAGGTGTCGCGCTTGCCTTCCTCGAACATCTGTTCGGCCTCGGCGTGCGCGGCAAGGAAGTCAGCATGGATCTGCTCGCGCACCGCGCGCGAGCGCACCACGATGAAATCCCAGGGCTGCATGAAGCCTACCGAGGGCGCGTGATGAGCGGCATCGAGCACACGCGCGAGCACCTCGTCGGGGATCGGATCGGGCAGGAACTCGCCCCGCACGTCGCGGCGGGTATGGATGGCGCGATAGACCGCGTCGCGCTCGGCCGCATCGAAGCGCGGATCGGCCTGGAAGCGCACGGGGCCGGCGCTGCCGGCCAGGTCGTTCGTGACCGGTTCTTGGGTAAATGCGGGCGCGTCGGTACGCGCCGGCGCGGCATGCGCCTGCGTCGGGCTGCTCATGAAGTATTCCCCTTGTCGTCGAGCAGTAGACAGCCACCGACCAGGCGACTGCTGGGTGCACTTCGAGGCCGGTCTTCCGGCTGCGGATCAACTCGTCCGGACGCCTTCCCGGTCCTTGCGGACCAGTGACTGGGCGAACCTTGCCCGGACAATCCCCTTCACGGCGCTGGGCGCGCGGTGGGTTTGCACCACCTTCCCGATTCTCCCGCGCAGCGCGCGGGCACCTCGAAGCAAACAGGGGCGCAAGCTTAGCCGCAAACGGGCTGCCGCGGCAAAAGACGTGCGCTGGGTCAGTGCGTTCCTGCAGCGCCCGCACGGTGGCGTGCCGGGCGCAGACCGGACGAGCAAACGCGTGCGAGCCGCCTAGCCAGTTTCAGCCCCGCTGGCGGCGCGCCTCGAACAGGCAGATCCCGCTCGCCACCGACACATTGAGGCTCTCGACGCTACCGTGCATGGGGATGCGGGCAAGCGCATCGCAGGTGTCGCGGGTGAGGCGACGCAGGCCGTCACCTTCGGCGCCGAGCACCCACGCCACTGGCACCTTCTGGTCGATGTCGTAGATGGACTTGTCGGCTTCGCCTGCGGCACCGACGATCCACACGCCGGCGTCCTGCATCTCGCGCAGGGCGCGGGCAAGGTTGGTCACGGTGATGTAGGGCACGGTATCGGCGGCGCCGCTGGCGACCTTGACCGCAGTGGCGTTGAGGCCCACCGCGCGGTCCTTGGGTGCGACCACCGCATGTGCACCGGCGGCGTCGGCCACACGCAGACAGGCGCCGAGGTTGTGCGGATCCTGCACGCCGTCGAGAACCAGGATCAGCGCATTCTCGTCCAGGCTGTCGAGCACGTCGGCGAGCTTGATCTCGCGCCGGGTGGCGTCGACCTTGGCGACCACGCCCTGGTGGCGACGGGTGCCCACCATGCCGTCGAGCTTGTCGCCCTCGCTCTGCAGGATGCGCACGCCGGCAGCCTCGGCCTGGGCAATGAACTTCTTCACCCGCGCGTCCTTGCGGTCACCGGAGAGGTAGATCTCCAGCACCGATTCGGGCGCATGGCGCAGCTTGGCAGAGACCGCGTGGAAGCCGTAAATCAGCTTGGTGGGAGTGTTCTCGGGTGCTTTAGCCACGGTCGGTGCCCTTGGTGGTGGTCTTGCGGCGGGCGCGTCGTGCCGGAGCCGCAGTCGGGGGCGCGGATTCTAGCGCTTCGGCTGCGGCTACGGCGACTGGTTCGGCGGCGGACTTCTTCGTACGCGCCTTGCGGGGCTTCGGCTCGGCGGCTTCCGACACGACAGCGCTCACCTCGAGGGGCGGCGCGCCGGCAGACTTCTTCGCACGGGTGGCGCGCGGCTTGCGCGCTTTCTTGCTCTCTGCCGGCGCCGCAGCCGCGGCTGGCACTTCGGCGGGCTGCGCAGGCGCCTTCGGCTCGGCCGGCAGCTGCCCTTCAATGAGGCGGAAGTCGATCTTGTTGGTCGCCATATCCACCCGTACGAGCTGCACCTTGACCCGGTCGGAGAGGCGGAACTGCTTGCCGGTGCGCTCGCCCATGAGCGCGTGGCGCATCTCGTCGTAGTGGAAGTAGTCGCTCCCGAGATCCGAGATGTGCAGCAGGCCCTCGATGAAGATGTCGTCGAGCGCGACGAAGAGGCCGAAGGGCACGACCGCCGACACGCTGCCGGTGAACTCCTCACCGACGCGGTCCTGCATGAAGTAGCACTTGAGGAAGGCGACCACGTCACGGGTGGCCTCGTCGGCGCGGCGCTCGGTCATCGAGCAGTGCAGGCCGATCTGCTCCCAGTCGCCCGGGCGGTACTGGTCACCGCCGAGCGCGGCCTTGATTCCGCGGTGGATCAGCAGATCGGGATAGCGCCGGATCGGCGAGGTGAAGTGGGAGTAGGACTCGTAGGCGAGGCCGAAGTGGCCGACGTTGTCCGGGCTGTACATCGCCTGCTTCAACGAGCGCAGCATCACGGTCTGCAGCAGTTGGGCGTCGGGGCGATCCTTGACCTGCTCGAGCAGCTTCGCGAAATCACTCGCGCGCGGCTCGTCACCGCCGCCCAGCCCGAGGCCGAACTCCTTGAGGAACTCGCGCAGCTTGGCGAGCTTGTCCTCGGAGGGCGAGTCATGGACGCGATACAGCGCCGGGTGCTCGCGGGTGGCGAGGAAGTCGGACGCACACACGTTGGCGGCGAGCATGCACTCCTCGATGAGGCGGTGGGCGTCGTTGCGCGTCTCGGCCACGATCTGCGCGATCTTGCCGTTATCGTCGAAGATCATGCGGGTTTCGGTGGTCTCGAAGTCGATCGCGCCGCGCTTGGCGCGCGCCTTGAGCAGCACGCGGAAGAGCTTGTCGAGGTTCTCGAGGTGGGGTAGCAGCGCGGAGAGTTCGGCGCGCACCGCCGGATCCTGCTCGTACAGCGCGGCGGCGACCTGGGTGTAGGTCAGGCGCGCGTGCGACCAGATCACCGCAGGGTAGAAGCGGTAGTTCTTGATCTCGCCGGTGGCCGAGATGGCCATGTCAGCGACCATCGCAAGGCGCTCGACCTGGGGGTTGAGCGAGCACAGGCCGTTGGAGAGCTTCTCGGGCAGCATCGGGATGACGCGGCGCGGGAAGTACACCGAGTTGCCACGATCGAAGGCGTCCTTGTCGAGCGCGCTGGCAGCATCCACATAGTGCGAGACGTCGGCAATCGCGACGATCAGGCGGTAGCCCTTGCCCTGGCGCTCGCAATACACCGCGTCGTCGAAGTCCTTCGCGGTCTCGCCGTCGATGGTCACCAGCGGCAGTTTGGTGAGGTCCTCGCGGCCGGCCCAGTCCTTCTTGCGCACAACGTCGGGCAGCTTGCGCGTCTGCGCCTTGGCCTCGGACGAGAACTCGAAGGGCAGGTCGTGCTTGCGCAGCGCGATCTCGATCTCCATGCCGGGGTCGGCATAGTTGCCGAGCACCTCGACGATGCGGCCGATCGGCTGGGCGTACTTGGTGGGCTGCTCGACCAGCTCGACGGTGACGATCTGGCCCGGCTCGGGCTTCTTGCGCCCACCGGGGGCGACCAGGATGTCCTGCGCCAGGCGGCGATTCTCGGGCACGACGATCATTACGCCGTGCTCGTTGATGACGCGGCCGACGACGCGAGTGTTGGCGCGCTCCAGCACTTCTACCAGCTTGCCTTCGGGGCGGCCACGCCGATCGGTACCGGAAATGCGCACGATGACGCGGTCGCCATGGAGTACCTCGCGCATCTCCTTGGGGCCGAGGAAGATGTCGGGCTCACCGTCATCGCGACGCACGAAGCCGAAACCGTCGGGGTGCCCCTCGACGCGGCCCTTGATCAGGTCCGCCTTGGAAGGCAGCAGGTAAGCATCACGCCGGTTGCGGATGAGCTGGCCGTCGCGCTCCATCGCACGCAGCCGGCGATCGAAGTGCTCCAGCTCATGGGGAGCGATATCGAGCGCGGCACTGAGCTCCGAGAACGGCATCGGAACACCGCGATCGGTGAGAACCTGCAACACGTACTCACGGCTGGGGAGCGGGTTCTCGTACTGCATCGCCTCGCGGGCGTGGAAGGGGTCCGCGAGGCGGATCGCGCTCGCCTGTACTGCGGCGGCCTTGCGCGCCGCGCGGCTGCGCCCCGGACCGCGAACGGGCTTTTCGTGGCTGGCTGTCTGCGGCGCCGTGCGCGCGTCCGCGCGCTTGGCGGCAGCGCCAGCCCGGTCACAGGACGCCTTCCTGGGCTCGGACTTGCGCGCCGCAGGGGCTTTCTTTGTTGCAGGTGCGGCAGCGTTGCCACGTTTCTTTTCAGTTTGTTTCGTTTTGCGAGTCATTGACAATCTTCATTTCGTGCTTATAATGCGCGTCTTCTTGCCCAGATGGCGGAATTGGTAGACGCACTAGTTTCAGGTACTAGCGCCGCGAGGCGTGGAGGTTCGAGTCCTCTTCTGGGCACCAGTTTCACAGGAAAGCCGCTCTTCGGAGCGGCTTTTTTGTTGTCCGTTGTTGTCCGTCTCTGTCCACTGTCGTACGGCTTCGGGGCTCGCAGCAGAGAAACCGACAAATCGCTTCACGCACGCGAGCGACTTTGCTATTATGCGCGTCCCTGCCCAGATGGCGGAATTGGTAGACGCACTAGTTTCAGGTACTAGCGCTGCGAGGCGTGGAGGTTCGAGTCCTCTTCTGGGCACCAGTTGCAGGGAAAAGCCGGCTGAAAGCCGGCTTTTTTCGTTCACCGCTCTGCTCACGCGAAGCGACTCGAAAGGACTGTGGGAGCGGGCGCATCCACGAACGCCTGCGGTGCAGGCAACACTCGCGGACACGCCCGCCCCCACAGATTTCAGCACGCCCGCGAGGACCTGCTTCGGCTGCAAACCGCGATCAGGCACCAAACGGGTGGCGCCGCAGGATGGTCTCGTCGCGTTCGGGGCCGGTGGAGATCACGTCGATCGGGATCTCGCAGATCTCCTCGATGCGGTGCAGATAAGCGCGTGCCTCCTGCGGCAGAGCGTCCCAGCTCTGCGCACCAAAGGTCGTGCCGCTCCAGCCCGCCATGGTTTCGTAGATCGGCTCGCAGCGCGTGACCTCTTCCGAGCCCATGGGCAGCAGGTCGATGCGCTTGCCGTCGAGCATGTAGCCGGTGCAGAGCTTGAGTTCCTCGAGGCCGTCGAGCACGTCGAGCTTGGTGATGCACAGGCCGGTCACGCCGTTGATGATGATCGAACGCTTGAGCGCAGCAAGATCCAGCCAGCCGCAACGGCGCTTGCGACCGGTAACGGTGCCGAACTCGCGACCCTTGGTCGACATCTGCTCGCCCGGCACGCCCTTGGTTTCGATGTCGAGTTCGGTCGGGAACGGGCCGCCGCCGACGCGGGTGCAATACGCCTTGGTGATGCCCAGCACGTAGTGCAGGCGGCTGGGCCCGACGCCCGAGCCCGCCGCGGCCTGTCCGGCCACGCAGTTGCTCGAGGTGACGAAGGGATAGGTGCCGTGGTCGATGTCGAGCAGCGTACCCTGCGCACCCTCGAACAGCAGCGAGCCCCCCGATTTGTTGATCGCGTAAAGCTCGGCGGAGACGTCGGCCACCATCGGCAGCAACTCTTCGGCGTCCGCCATCGCCTCGTCGAACACGGCCTGGAAATCGACCGGCTCGGCACCGAGGTGCTGCGTCAGCACGAAGTTGTGATATTCGAGATTGGCCTTGAGCTTGGCGGCGAAGCGCGCACGATCGAACAGGTCGTACACACGCAGCGCGCGGCGCGCCACCTTGTCCTCGTAGGTGGGGCCGATGCCCTTGCCGGTGGTGCCGATCTTGTCGTCCGCGGACTTGGCGGCTTCGCGTGCGCGGTCGAGCGCGCTGTGGTAGCCGAGGATCAGCGGGCAGCCCGGGCTGATGCGCAGACGGTCGCGCACCTTGATGCCGCCGGCCTCCAGCGTGCGGATCTCGGACAGCAGGTGATGCGCATCGAGCACGACACCGTTGCCGATGAAGCAGGCCACGCCCTCACGCACGATACCCGAGGGCACGAGGTTGAGCTTGTACTCGGTCTGCCCGATCACCAGCGTATGACCGGCATTGTGTCCGCCCTGGAAGCGCACGACGCCCTTCGCATGGTCGGTCAGCCAATCGACGATCTTGCCCTTGCCTTCGTCTCCCCACTGGGTGCCGACGACGACGACGTTCTTTGCCATTTTTTTACTCTCCCTGTAACGGCACGATCGCCCAGCGATCGCCCCGCTTCACCAGTTGCCGGTCGCAGCCGGCTTCGTTCCAAGTTCCTTCGTGCCCGGGCAGCGCATTCATGACGATCTCGCCACGCGCGCGCAATGCCCCCACCTCCTCCGCCAGCGCCGCGTCGCCTTCGAGGGGCGCCAGAATCGCGCCCGTCATCGGCGCCAGTTGGGGCAGACGCCAGACAAGCTCGCGCAGATCGAGGCTGAATCCGGTCGCCGGACGCGCGCGCCCAAACGCTTCGGACACCCGGTCATAGCGCCCACCCAGCGCAAGCGCTGCAGGCGAGTCCGCACCATAAGCGGCGAACACGATGCCGCTGTGATAGTGGTATCCGCGCAGGTCGGATAGATCGAAGCTCACCGGCAGATCGGCGAGGGCTCGCGCGAGCGCACGCAGTTCTCCGAGCGGACCAGCGATCTCTGCATCCTGCGGCAGCCGCGCAGCCGCCTCATCCAGCACCTCGGCGCCACCATACAGACCCGGCAGCGCGAGCAGCGCGCCACGCACCGGCTCGGACACGTCAGCGAGCACCCTGCGCAGTTCCGGCACGTCCTTCGCCTGGATCAGGTCGAAGAGTTCGACCTCGCGCTCGGGGGTGAGGCCGGTACGCGCGACCAGCGCGTGAAACAGGCCGACGTGGCTGATATCGATGCGCGAGGCGGGCACTTCGGCCAGGCGCAGCACCTCCGCCAGCAGGCGCAGGATCTCGATGTCGGCTTCGACGCCGGCATGGCCGTAAACCTCGGCACCGACCTGGATCGGCTCGCGCGTGGCGGTGAGCGACGAGGGCACGGTATGCAGCACGCTGCCGCAGTAGCACAGCCGCGACACCCCCTGCCGGTTGAGCAGGTGGGCGTCGATGCGGGTGACCTGCGGCGTCATGTCCGCGCGCACACCCATCGTGCGTCCAGAGAGCTGATCGACCAGCTTGAAGGTGCGCAGCTTGAGATCCTGGCCGGCGCCGGTGGTCAGCGAGTCCAGATACTCCAGCATGGGCGGCATCACGAGCTGGTAGCCGCGCAACCGGAAAGCGTCGAGCAGCCTGCGGCGCAGGGTTTCGAGCTGATGAGCGTTGGACGGCAGGGCGTCCTGAATGTGATCGGGCAATACCCAGCGCATGAGCGTGTCAGAGGAAGAGGAAGAGCAGGATCACCCCCAGCAGCATGGAGGTCAGCCCGATGAAGCGGATCTGGCCGTCCGCCATGCTGGCGAGGCGCAAAAAGGTGTCGCGCCAGGCGGCCGGCGCGACGAAGGGTAACAGGCCTTCGATGATCAGCATCAGCGCGAAGGCGGTCAGGAGCGAATTTCCCATGCGGGCGTCAGTTGCGCGCAGCGCCCCCTGAGTCCTTGAGGAAACGGAAGAAATCCGAGCTCGGGTCTACGACCATCACATCGTCCTTGCCCGCAAAGCTGGAACGATAGGCCTCCAGGCTGCGGTAGAAGGCATAGAAGTCCGTGTCCTTGCCAAAGGCCTCGGCATAGATGGACGTCGCCTTCGCGTCGCCTTCACCCTTGATCTCCTGCGAGGATCGGTAGGCTTCCGCGATGATGACCTCGCGCTGACGGTCGGCATCGGCGCGGATGCGCTCGGCTTCCGCGGCGCCCAGAGAACGCAGTTCGTTGGCCACGCGCGTACGCTCTGCCTCCATGCGGCGGTAGACCGATTCCGAAACCTCGTTCGGCAGATCCACGCGCTTCAGGCGCACGTCGACGATCTGCGCGCCGATGGTGCGGGCATCGCGGTCGGCGCGCTCGCGCATCTGCTCCATGATTGCATCGCGCTCCCCGGACACCACGTCATGCACGGTACGGCGGCCGAATTCCTCACGCAGGCCGGCGTTCACCGTCTGCGTCAGCCGGGTGCGGGCCCGCGCCTCGTCACCAGCCACCGACTCGTAGTACAGCTGGGGGTCGATGATGCGCCACTTCACGAAGTGGTCCACCAGCACGTTCTTCTTCTCGGAGGTGATGAAGCGCTCCGGCTCCGGCGTATCCATGGTCAGGATGCGCTTGTCGAAGTAACGCACGTTCTGGATGAAGGGCAGCTTGACGTTCAGACCGGGGTCGGAGATGACCTCCTTGATCTCGCCAAGCTGGAACACGATCGCATACTGGCGCTGATCCACGGTGAACAACGACATCGAGGCAATCAGGCCGGCGAACACCAGCACGCCACCAATCAGGGACATCTTGTCACGCATCACCGAACCCCCCGCTCACGACTGAACATTCCATCCCGGTTGCGCGGGTCGAAAGATGGCATCGGCGCATCTGCGGACAGGCCCGCCGCCGACTGCGGGTCGACCTTGACCGGCGTGGGGCCGGAGCCGCTCTGCTGCATCAACTTGTCGAGCGGCAGCAGCAACAGGTTGCCGTTGCCCTGCGCATCGACCATGACCTTGGAGGTATTGGAAAGCACCTGCTGCATGGTCTCGATGTACAGGCGTTCGCGCGTGACTTCCGGCGCGCGGCTGTACTCCGCGAACACCTGATTGAAGCGGCTCGCCTCACCTTCTGCGTTAGCGACCACGCGCTCACGGTAGGCATTGGCTTCCTCGATCAGGCGCGACGCTGTACCCCGGGCACGCGGCACGACGTCGTTGGCGTACGCCTCGCCCTCGTTCTTCTGCCGTTCGCGGTCCTGACCGGCCTTGACGGCGTCATCGAATGCAGCCTGCACCTGCTCCGGCGGCTGGGCGTTCTGCATCGTGACACGGCTGACCTGGATCCCCGTATCGTAGCGATCGAGGATGCGCTGCATCAGTTCGTGCGCAGTCGCAGCGATCTCCTCACGTCCTTCGTACAGCACGAAGTCCATGCGGCTCTTGCCGACGATCTCGCGCATCGCGGTTTCAGCCGCCTGCGCCACTGCCTCATCGGGAAAGCGGTTGTTGAAAAGGTAATTCTCGGGGCTGTTAAGCACCCACTGCACGGCGAACTGGATGTTGATGATGTTCTCGTCATCGGTCAGCATCAGCGCTTCGCGCAGCACCTTGTTGCGCTCGGACGCGCGATACCCCACCTCGACGGTGCGCACGCCGGTCAGGTCAACCGCCTCATGCGATTCGATCGGTGCCGGGAGGCGCCAGCGCAGGCCTGGCTCGGTCGTGGAGACGTACTCGCCGAAACGCAGCACCACGCCGCGCTGGTTGGCGTCGATGGTGTAGAAGCCGCTGGCAAGCCAGACGACGAGCACAAGCACGAGCAGCACACCGATGCCACCACCGAATTGCTTGAACGAGAAGCTCGGCAACTGCGGACCGCCGCCCCCGCCATTGCCACCACCGCCGGCGGGGCGGCGGTCATTGCGCTTGCCGCCAAACATGCCCGTCAGGCGCTGATTGAAATCGCGCCATACCTCTTCGAGGTCGGGCGGGCCTTGGTTCGCTCCGCGATTGCGGTCGCCGCGGAGATCGTCATTGCGATGGTCGTCGCCGCGGTTGCCGTCTTCGCGGTCGCCATCGCCGCCGCCCTGGCTACCCCAGCGTGGATCGTTGAGTGACATGAGAATGCCTGTTATCACGGTTGTTGTGGTCTTCCTTCCGCCGTGCCGTCATTCCGGCCGGCCTTGTCACCAAAGGTCTGGCGCGCCACTTCGGCGAGCGCGTCGCGAAGCAGGTCGAGACCTTCCCCCGTTCGGGCGCTCAAAAAAATGCGCCTGATCTTATCACAGTCCCCACGCTCGACCGCTGGAGCCGCCCGCGTGAGGTCGATCTTGTTCCACACCAGGATCTGCGGCACATCGGCCGCACCGATCTCGGCGAGAACCAGGTTCACCGCCTCGATCTGCGCGTCGCGATCCTCACTCGCAGAATCGACGACATGCAGCAGGAGGTCTGCCTGCGCCGTTTCCTCGAGCGTGGCCTGAAAGGCCGCAACCAGCGCATGCGGAAGATCGCGGATGAAACCCACCGTGTCCGACAGCACCACATTCACGCCTGCCCCCTCCTCACTCCGGTCGCCGCCGACGTAAAGCCGGCGGGAGGTGGTGTCGAGGGTGGCGAAGAGCTGATCGGCTGCATATGCGCCGGCCTTGGTCAGCGCATTGAACAGGGTGGACTTGCCCGCATTGGTGTACCCGACGAGAGAGACAGAGAGAACGTCTCGGCGTTCCCGGGCGCGTCGCCGAACCTTGCGCTGCTTCTCGATCTGCGCGAGCCGGGACTTGAGCATCTTGACTCGCGTACCCAGCAGGCGGCGGTCGGTTTCGAGCTGCTTTTCGCCCGGGCCGCGCAGGCCGATGCCGCCCTTCTGCCGCTCGAGGTGTGTCCAGCCGCGCACCAGGCGGGTAGCCAGATGCTCGAGCTGGGCGAGTTCCACCTGTAGCTTGCCTTCGTGGCTGCGCGCGCGCTGGGCGAAGATGTCGAGGATGAGCGCCGTGCGGTCGATCACCATGCACTGCAGCTCGCGCTCGAGGTTGCGTTGCTGCGCCGGCGACAGCGCGTGATTGAAGATCACGATGTCCGCGCCGTGGGCGCGCAACGCCTCGCCGACCTCCTGCACCTTGCCGCTGCCGGCGAAGAGCTTGGAGTCGGGCGCCGCACGCCGCCCCTGGACGACCGCCTCGACGCTCGCGCCGGCGCTGCCGACGAGCAGCTTCAGTTCGGAGAGCCGCTCCTCGATCGCACCCTGGCCAAGATCAAGCTGAACCAGGACCGCGCGTTCGCCGGACGTGGGGCGCTCAAACATGCGCGCCTCCTGCCGCCGGCGCGCGACCGGCTCGCAGCTTCGTCACGGGGCTCAGTTGCCGCCCTCTTCCTGCTGGATGACGACCGGGCGCGCGGGCACCACGGTGGAGATGGCGTGCTTGTAGACCATCTGGGTGACGGTGTTCTTGAGCAGCACGACATACTGGTCGAAGGACTCGATCTGGCCCTGGAGCTTGATGCCATTGACCAGATAGATCGACACGGGGATGTGTTCGCGACGCAGGGTGTTCAGGAAGGGGTCCTGCAGGAGTTGCCCTTTGTTGCTCATTATTGAACCTCTTTATATTGTGTTTATAAGAATGTTGTGGATTTGTTGCTGCGCTGCGACATGGCAGTATGCTACGAAATCCGGGTGTGGAAAAAGGCTCTCGCCGGAATTTCGTCAACTCCGGCTTGCGTAAGGATTGTGCGTGGTGCGGAACTGAACGCGCAAGGGCGTGCCCTGGAGCTTGAAGGCCTCCATGAAGCAGCGCTCCAGATAGCGCTCGTAGGACTGCGGGATATCGTCCAGCGCGTTGCCGTGGATGACGATCACCGGCGGGTTCATACCCCCCTGGTGCGCATAGCGCATCTTTGGGCGGGCCATGCCATGCCGCGGCGGCGCCTGGCGCGCGATGGCCTGCTGCAGCGCGCGCGTCAGGCGCGGCGTGGACAGATTGGCCGTGGCGGCGGCATAGGCGGCATCCACCGATGCGAGCAGGCCCCCGATGCCCTGCGACTTGAGCGCGGAAATCTGGTGGAAGCGCGCGAAAGACAGGAAGGATAGCTTGCGCGCGATGTCGGCCTTGAGGCGCTCGCGCCGGTAGTCATCCACCGCATCCCACTTGTTGATCGCCACCACCAGCGCGCGCCCGGCCTCGAGCGCGAAGCCGGCGATGTGTGCATCCTGATCCGAGATGTCCTGCGCGGCATCGAGCACCAACACCACCACATTGGACTCCTGCACGGCCTGCAGGGTCTTGATCACGGAGAACTTCTCAACCGCCTCGAACACCTTGCCGCGACGGCGCAGCCCGGCGGTGTCGATCAGAGTGTAGCGCTTGCCACCGCGCTCGAAGGGAATGGAAATCGCGTCGCGGGTGGTACCCGGGAGATCGAAGGCAATCACTCGCTCCTCGCCGAGCAAGGTATTGACCAGCGTGGACTTGCCGACGTTGGGACGCCCGACGATCGCCACACGCGGCCCTTCATCCTCGGAGGACGCCTTTTCGTCGTCTACCGGGAAGGGCGCGAGCACAAGCTCGACAAGTTGCTTGACGCCATCGCCGTGCGCGGCCGATACCGGCAGCGGGTCGCCCAGCCCGAGCGCATGGAAGTCAGCGGCAACCATCGCGCGGTCGATCCCCTCGGCCTTGTTCACGACCAGATGCACCGGGCGCCCCGCGCGGCGCAGGCGCGCAGCGATGTTCTCGTCGTGCGGAGTTCGTCCGGCACGACCATCGACCAGGAACAGCAGCACGTCCGCCTCGGCGATCGCCTGTTCGGCCTGGCGCGCCATCTCGTGCATGATGCCGTCCTTGGCCACAGGATCGAAGCCTGCGGTATCCACCACAAGGTAGTCGCGCTCACCGACGCGTCCCACCCCATAGTGGCGGTCACGGGTCAGGCCAGGCTGGTCGGCGACCAGCGCGTCGCGGGTACGCGTGAGGCGGTTGAACAGGGTCGACTTGCCGACGTTGGGACGGCCGACCAAAACAATGGTGGGTTTCACGGGTTCGCTTGCCTCAACGGACTTCGTAGGCGGTGATGTCACCACCCGCGCCCTGCACGACGAATCCGCGACCATACGCTACCGGATCGGCGGAAATCGCATCGTTGCCCGCACGGTCGCGCGCGGCGAAGCTGCCGGTATCGCGCGTAAGTGCATGGACATAGCCCTGGACATCGCCCACGATCACGTGATCGCCGACGATCAGCGGGCGCGAAACTGCACGGCGCGCGAGCGCATCCTGCTTCCATACACTGGCGCCGCTGGACGCGTCGAGCGCATGCACCGCATCCTGGTCGTCGGTGATCATCGCGAAGCGGGCGTCGCGGTCCATCCCCACGCTGCTCGAGAAGTCACGCGCCCACAGGGGATTTCCGCTCGACGTATCGAAGCAGGCGGCACGCCCCTGGTAGGCGACCGCGCACACTTCCCTCCGTCCGACCACCGGCGTGCCGACGATGTCGGCCACACGCTCGAGTTCAGTCGCGCCGCGCGGCAACGCCACGTTGAGTTCAGTGATCGCGCCGCCATTGGCAAGGTTGATCACGCCGAGCTTGCCCCCCGGAAAGCCGGCGAGCACCACAGGGCCTTCAATGACCACGCTCGCGAAACTGCGCAGCGCAAGCGGCGGGTTGTTGCGCTGATAGGTCCAGCGCTGGCTCCCGTCGCGCGCGTCGAGGGCGATGAGGCGATTGTCCGAAGCACGCACGATCACGAACTCGAGGCTGACCGCGGGGGGCGCGAGCACTTCCGCCCCTACCGGTGCGCGCCAGCGTTCCGCGCCAGTCTGGGCGTCGAGCGCGATCACGGTGCCGTCGGTGGCCACGACCGCAGCCAGGCGTCCATCCGTGCCTACGCCAGCGGACAGGCGCACATCGGTATCGGCGCCCCAGACCTGGCGACCGCCTTCGAAGCGGGCGACCGTGCCCCTGTGCCCCGCGGCATAGACGCTGTCCCCCCAGACTGCGGGCTGGAAGCGGTACTCACCCGCACTGCCGACGCTGGCCCGCCAGTTCACCGCAAGCTCGGCACTCGGGGTGAAACCCTGCAGCGCCGCCGGCTTGGGCGCCGAACTGGAGAAGGGATTCAGGGAAGAGCAGCCGCCCGCGAGCAGCGCAGCCGCGAGCAGGGGCAGGAGTTGAGCGTTCATTGCTTTCATCGATCAGGCTCCGAGCGATTCGAGTTTCACGCGCACCACCTCACGCAGGCTGGCGGCATCATCCCCTTGTGCGGCGAGCGCATCGATCGCAGCCTGCCACGCTGCGCGCGCCTCGGCCGCCTTTCCCTGCGCAGCGAGGATGTCGCCACGCAGATCGTCGAAGCGTGCCTTGAAAGCCACGGTCGGCGCAGCCTGCAAGCGCGCAAGTGCGGCGTCGGGCTCGCCGGCCTGCAACAGCACAGCCGCCAGGCGCAGCCTGGCGAGATCCCGCAGGGCCGGATCCGACCCTTTCTCGGCCGCCCATTCGAGCTGGGCGCGTGCGTTGTCCAAGTCGCCCGCCTCGAACTGCATCGCCGCCGAGAGCAGCGCGCCCAGTTGCGCGCTGACGCTGCCGCCATGCTCTCCGATCAGCCGGCCTGCGGCTTCCCGCGCCTTCTGCGCATCCTGCTTCTCGGCCGCCTGCTGGACCGCGTAATACAGCGTGCCTGCTTCGGCCGCGTTGCGGTTCTGATACCACTGCCAGGCCTGCCACCCCACCGAGGCCAGCGCGGCAAGCACCGCGAGGGTGACGACGAAGTTGCCATACTGGGCCCACCACGCCTTGAGCTCGGATATCTGTTCCTGTTCTTCGAGATCGTAGACCGCCATCATCAAGCCCCTTGTTCATCCTGTTCGGGTTCTTCGGAATACAGCAATGCCGCCATCGCTTCGGGCAGCCCGTCGAGCGCAACCCTCTGCTGCGCGCCCGCACCGCGCAAGGGCTTGAGGCCGACCTCGCCCGCCGCAGCCTCGTCCTCGCCGATCACGATCGCCACCGGCGCCTCGCTTGCGTCGGCCTTCTTCATCTGCGACTTGAAGCTGCCGCCCCCGCAGTGCATCAGCACCGCGAAGCCATGCTCGCGCAGCGATTCCGCGGCGCGCATCGCCACGCGCTGCGCCTGCTCGCCCACGCTGACCACATAGGCGTCGGGAAGCGGCCGCTCGGCCTCACCACCGCAAGCCTGCCACAGCAGCAGCAGGCGTTCGATGCCAATCGCGAAACCTGCGGCCGGCTGGGGCTTGCCGCCCAGTTGCTCGAACAGGCCGTCGTAGCGCCCACCGGCACAGATCGTTCCCTGCGCGCCGAGGCGGGTGGTGACCCACTCGAACACGGTGCGGTTGTAATAGTCCAGACCGCGTACCAGGCGGTGATTGATGCGGTAGGGGATGCCGGCATCCTTGAGGAAGACCTGCACCGCATCGAAATGCGCCTTCGAGTCTTCGCCAAGGTAATCGGCGAGCTTGGGGGCCGCCTCGACAATCGCCTGCAGCTCGGGATTCTTGGTATCCAGGATGCGCAGCGGATTGGTGTGCAGGCGACGCTTGCCGTCCTCGTCGAGTCGGTCCTGGTGCTGTTCGAGATAGGCAATCAGCGCGGCGCGATGCAACGCCCGCTCCTCAGGCGCGCCGAGAGAGTTGATCTCGAGCGAAACGTCCTCCAGGCCAAGGTCCTCCCACAAGCGCGCGCACATCAGGATCAGCTCGGCGTCGGTATCCGCGCCGGCGAAGCCGAGCGCCTCCACGCCGATCTGATGGAACTGTCGGTAACGCCCCTTCTGCGGGCGCTCATGACGGAACATCGGGCCGTAGTAGTACAGCCGCTGCGGCCCGGCCGAGGGGATCAGGCTGTGCTGGATCGCGGCGCGCACGCAGGAGGCAGTGCCTTCCGGGCGCAAGGTCAACTGCTCACCGTTGAGCGCGTCCTCGAAGGAGTACATCTCCTTCTCGACGATGTCGGTGACTTCACCGATCGCGCGCTTGAACAAGGGGGTGGGCTCGACCAGCGGCATGCGGATGGGGCGGTAGCCGTAGCTCTGCAGCCAGTCGCGGACGATGTCTTCGAAGTATTCCCAGGTTTCGGCGTCGGCGGGGAGGATGTCGTTCATCCCGCGCACGGCCTGCAAGGTCTGGCTCATCTGTTCTGTTCTTCTGTTTCGCGCTGAAACGCGGTTGTCGTTCTCGATCGGGGCGCTCAGGTGCCCTTCTTGACGTATCGGGTGGCCACGTAGTTGTCCACGATGGCCTTGAACTCGGCTGCGATGTTGTCGCCGCGCAAGGTCACCACCTTTTCGCCGTCCACATATACCGGCGCCGCCGGTGACTCGCCGGTACCGGGCAGCGAGATGCCGATGTTCGCATGCTTGGACTCGCCCGGACCATTGACCACACAGCCCATCACGGCGAGCGTCATGTTCTCCACGCCATCGTACTGGTCGCGCCAAACCGGCATCTGCGCACGCACATACGCCTGGATGCCCGAGGCAAGCTCCTGGAAGAAGGTGCTGGTGGTCCGCCCGCAGCCCGGGCAGGCGGTAACCATGGGCGTGAAGGCGCGCAGGCCCATGGTCTGCAGGATCTCCTGCGCGACCACAACCTCCTGCGTCCGGCTGCCGCCCGGCTCAGGGGTGAGCGAGATGCGGATGGTGTCGCCGATGCCCTCCTGCAGCAACACCGCAAGCGCGGCGGTGGAGCCGACGATGCCCTTGCTGCCCATGCCGGCCTCGGTGAGCCCGAGGTGCAGCGCGTAGTCGCTGCGGCGCGCGAGGTCGCGGTACACCGCGATCAGGTCCTGCACGCTGGAGACCTTTGCGGAGAGGATGATGCGGTCGCGGCCGAGGCCGTATTCCTCGGCTCTGGCGGCGGATTCGAGCGCGGAAACCACGAGCGCCTCGCGCATCACCGCGCCGGCGTCGCGCGGCTCCGCACGCCTGGCGTTCTCGTCCATGATGCGCGCGAGCACCGACTGGTCGAGGCTGCCCCAGTTGACGCCGATGCGCACCGGCTTGTCGTAGCGGCAGGCGAGTTCGACGATGGCGGCGAACTGCGGGTCGCGCTTGGCACCCGCACCCACGTTGCCCGGGTTGATGCGCAGCTTGGCGAGCGCCTCGGCACAGGCCGGGAAATCCGTGAGCAGCTTGTGACCGTTGTAGTGAAAATCGCCGACCAGCGGCACGTCCATGTTGAGCGCGAGCAGGCGATCGCGGATCTTCGGCACCGCCGCCGCCGCGGCCTCGTTGTTGACCGTGATGCGCACGATCTCGGAACCCGCTCGCGCCAGTTCGGCAACCTGCATCGCGGTGGCGAGCACGTCGGCGGTGTCCGTGTTGGTCATCGACTGCACCACCACCGGCGCATCACCGCCGATGAGCACCTGCCCCACCCGCACCGCGCGGGTGCGGTGGCGACCAAGTGCGCCGGTTTCGATCGGTTCGAGGTCCTGTTGCGGATTCATGGGTCGTTCTTCAGGGAAGGGTCAGACGTGCAACCGAGCCGCGCGTATGTGCCGCGAGATCGACCGGCTTGCCGTCGTGTTCGAGGGTCACACTGGCGGAGTTGCCCACCACCAGCGCGAACGGGGGCGTGCCTTGCACCGTGCGCGCGCTCCCCGCCCGGTTGACGCCGGAATGCAGGATCGTGCCCTTGCCGTCACGCACCTCGATCCACGAGTCGGCCGCAAACCGGAAGCCAAGCGTTCCGGCAGTCGCTTCGGCCCCATCCACCAGCGCGGCGGCGGGCTCCGGCGCTTCGGTACCCGCCGCATCCGCTGCGTTCGTTTCGTTCTCCACGCCTGCGGGGGCGGTCGCTTCGGCTGCCGGCGCCACAGCCGGAGCCGGAGCCGGAGCCGGAGCCGGAGCCGACGCTTCGGCAGCCGAGTCCTTTCCGTCGACCTGGTCCACTGCACCGCCGGCATCCGGCTTCACGGCAGCCGCCTGCTGTGCAGCCGAATCGTCCTCCGCCGCTGCGGGCGGCAGCGCCGGCTCCGCAGTCGGCATGTCGAGCGGCTGCACCGGAGCCGGCGCGAAGTCGGGCGCAGGCTCCAGAACCGCGGTCACCGGCTCGGTACGGAACCAATCGAAATACCAGCCGACGGCAAGGGCCACCGCCAGAAGCACGACCACCACGCCAAACGGAAAGCCTCCGCTACGACGCGCGTCCCCCATGGGGATCTGCCCTTCGGCATTACGGATCGGCGACAGGTCCGGCGTATCGACATCGACCAGGCGCTGCACCGCCTCCAGCAGGGGGGCAGCGTCGATGCCGAGGTAGCGCGCATAGTTGCGCATGAAGCCACGCACGAAGGCCATGCCCGGGAGGGCCGCGAAATCGTCGTTCTCCATCGCGTCGATCTGGCGCGGGCTGAGTTTGAGCGCAAAGGCCACCTCGCCCACGCTCTCCCCGCGCGCTTCACGCGCGCCGCGCAACACTGTCCCGGGCGAGGACACCATGGTCGCAGGCTTGTGCAGGCTCTGATCTTGCATGTCGCTCACTCGTACGCCCCCCGCTCGAGCAGTTTGGTTTCAGGCGATTCGCCGAAGCGGCTGCGCAACTGCGCGGCGTAGCTCTGTTCGGCATCTCCGTTGCCCAGGCGGCGCTCGGTACGCAAGCCCAGCCAGGCCGACGCGGGACTCGGCCCCTGCTGCTGGTGGAGACGGATGAGATGGCTGCGCGCCTCTTCGTAACGACCGCCCCGGTAAGCGATGTCAGCGAGTTGGTAGATCGCGTCACCGTTGGCCGGGTCCGCCTGGACCGCACGCACGAACTGCACCTCCGCCGCGGCATCCTCGTTCGCACGCAAATGACACAGACCAGCGTTGGTGAGCGGGCGGGTGGGATAGCGGTAATAAGGGTTGCGCGCAGCGATCGCGAGCCGCTCCAGCCCCTGCGGGATCTGCCCCTGGGTGCACAGGAACCAGCCATAGCTGTTGTTGAAATCGGGATCGCCCGGTGCTTCACGCAGCGCGCGCTCGAAGTTCTCGCGCGCGCCGGTGTTCTCCTCGATGAGCATGTAGGCCAAGCCGAGCAGGTGGAAGGCCGGCGCATACGAAGGGCTGCTGGCGAGGGCGACACGCGCTTCGTCGATCGCCACGTCGTAGCGACCGATCTCGAAGTAGGCCATGCCCAGGTCCACATGTACGCGCGCACTGCGCTCGAGCGGGGTGGTCGGCGTGAGGTCCGACATCGGCCGACTCCCTGTGGAAGACGGCTCGGCTACCCCGCCCCCCTGCTGCGTGGCGCACCCCCCCACCGTGAGCGTGGCGGCCGCGAGTGCGGCGAGCATCCATCTGGATTTCATTTGCGTTCCTCCATGACCGGCTGCAGCCGAACCGTGCGCCGGGTCTTGTCCTGAACCTGTCCGGCGAGCTGACCGCAAGCCGCGTCGACATCGTCTCCGCGGGTCTTGCGCGTCGTGGTCACGATTCCGGCGTCGATCAGGATACCGGCAAAGCGGCGGATACGCTCCGCGGGTGAACGCTGGAAACCCGAGTTCGGGAAAGGATTGAACGGTATCAGGTTGAACTTGCACGGCGTGTCGCGCACCAGCGCCACCAGCTCTCGCGCGTGCGCATCGCTATCGTTGACGCCGTCGAGCATCACGTACTCGAAGGTGACGAAATCGCGCGGCGCGCGCTCGAGGTAACGTTGGCAGGCGGCCATCAGTTCGCGCAAGGGATATTTCTGGTTGATCGGCACGAGACGGTCGCGCAGCGTGTCGTTGGAGGCGTGCAGCGAGACCGCAAGCGCCACCGGACATTCCTCGCGCAGGCGATCCATCGCCGGCACGATGCCAGAGGTCGACACCGTGACGCGGCGGCGCGACAAGCCGTAGGCGTGGTCGTCGAGCATCAGGCGCAACGCAGTGACGACATTGTCGAAGTTGGCGAGCGGCTCGCCCATGCCCATCATCACGACGTTGCTGATGATGCGCCCGTTGTCCTTCTCGCCGGTTTCGAGATCCTGCGCTTCATCGCGGGCGGCACCGAGCAGCTTGTTGGCCAGCCAGAGCTGGCCAATGATCTCCGCCGCGCTGAGGTTGCGGTTGAAGCCCTGCTTGCCGGTCGAGCAGAAAGCGCAGTCGAGCGCACAGCCGGCCTGCGACGACACACACAGCGTGCCGCGGCTGGTTTCAGGGATGAACACGGTCTCGACCGCGTTGGCGTTACCCACGTCGAGCAGCCACTTGCGCGTGCCGTCGGCCGAGATCGAGTCGCGCACCGGCACCGGCGGGCGGATCACGGCGATGTCCTTGAGCTTGGCGCGCAGGGATTTGGCGACGTCGGTCATCGCATCGAAATCGTCGCAACCCTCGTGATGCATCCAGCGCATCACCTGGCGGGCACGGAACGGCTTCTCGCCCAGCCCGGCAAACCAGGCGACGAGGCCGTCGACGTCGAAATCGAGCAGATTGACCGGATTGGGAGTGCTCATGCCTGAAACTTCACTTGTCGGTAGCGGAGGCCCGCAATGACGGACCGACCGTAATGCAAACGGCCCGAACACGCCGCACGCGGTGCGGAAGGCACCGCGAAGCGTGCGCGACGGGCCGTTGGTACGGACCGCTCAGCGCGAGTAAACGTTCATGCCCGGGAAGAAGAACGCCACTTCCACGGCAGCCGTCTCGGGCGCGTCGGAGCCGTGCACGGCGTTGGCGTCGATCGACTCGGCGAAATCGGCGCGGATGGTGCCCTTGTCGGCCTTCTTCGGGTCGGTGGCGCCCATCAGTTCACGGTTCTTGGCGATGGCATTCTCGCCTTCCAGGCACTGGATCATCACCGGGCCGGAGGTCATGAAGGACACCAGATCCTTGAAGAAGGGACGCTCCTTGTGCACGGCGTAGAACTCGCCGGCCTCACGCTCGGACAGGTGAGCCATCTTGGCGGCGATGACCTTGAGGCCAGCGCCTTCGAAGCGGGCGTAGATCTGGCCGATCACGTTCTTGGCGACGGCGTCAGGCTTGATGATGGACAGGGTGCGTTCGATTGCCATGGAAAACTCCGGGACTGCGCTTGTACGAAGCGCGAGGTTAAGAAAAAAGCGCGAAATTTTAACAGGTTTCGCGTGACACCGATGCGCACGCGGTGCGTGCGAATGTAAGCCGGCGCAAATGCGCGGCCGTCAAAAGCGCAAATCCCCGCCGGGCTTGACCGCCCCGCGGGGATTGCAGCGACCAGCCCCCCGAATCGCCTGACGCGACCGGGCCAGGACGCTTACATCATGCCGAGCGCCTTGGGCAGGAAGGTGGAAATGCTCGGGATGTAAGTGATCAGCATCAGGAACACCAGCATCGTGTACAGCCACGGCATGACTGCCTTGCTCATCTCGGTCAGGCCGGCCTTGGTCACGCCGCTGGCGACGAACAGGTTCAGCCCTACCGGCGGCGTGATCATGCCGATTTCCATGTTCACCACGATCATGACGCCGAAGTGGATCGGATCGATCCCCAGCGCCACCGCAACCGGGAAAAGAATCGGCGCCAGGATCAGGATGATCGATGACGGCTCCATCAGCGCGCCAGCCACCAGCAGCAGGATGTTCACCACGATCAGGAAGCCGATCGGCCCCATGCCGCTGGCGACGATGGCGTCGGCCATGCGCTGAGGGATCTGCTCGCTGGTCAGGATGAAGGAGAACAGTACCGCGCTGGCGATGATGAACAGCAGCATCGCGCTCATGTTCGCCGAATCCAGCAGCACCCGCGGGATCTGCTTGAAGGTCAGATCCTTATACACGAACACCGCAATGAAGAAGGCATACACCGCGCTCATCGCCGCAGCCTCGGTCGGGGTGAACATGCCCGAGTAGATACCGCCCATCACCACGACGATCAGCATCAGGCCCCAGAAGGCCTTGCGGAAGTGCTTGATGCGCTCGCCCCAAGTTGCCGACGGCATCACCGGGTAGTTGTTCTTGCGCGCCACGTACCAGGTAGTCAGCCCGAGCATGAAGGCCAGCAGCAGGCCCGGAATCACGCCCGCCATGAACAGCGCACCGACCGAGGAGTTGGTCGTCACCGAATACATCACCATGACGATGGACGGCGGAATCAGGATGCCCAGACCGCCGGCCGAAGCCACCACGCCGGCACCGAAGCGCACCGGGTAGCCCTGCTTGATCATGGCCGGAATGAGGATCGAGCCGATCGCCACCACGGTGGCCGGGCTCGAACCCGACACCGCGGCAAACAGCGCGCAGGCCAGCACCGCCGACATGCCCAGGCCGCCACGCAGGTGGCCGACCATGGCGGTGGCGAAGTTGATCATGCGCCGCGCCACCCCGCCGTGGGTGAGGAAGTTGCCCGCGAGGATGAAGAACGGGATCGCCATGATCTCGAACTTCTCGATGCCGGTGAACATCTTGAGCGCCACGGACTCTAGCGGCACGTCGGTGAAGATGAACATGAAACTCAGCACGGTGAGGCCGAGCGCCACACCCACCGGCATGCCGATCGCCATGAGGACGACGAGCAGGCCGAAGATTGCAATCGTATTGGTCATTTCTTCGTCCTCCTCACTTGCCCTGACCCGGACGCTTCACGTCCCCGTCATGGCGAGCGTGCTCGATGTCCTCGGCGATGGAGATCGCCTCTCCGCCGAGCAGCACGCTTTCGTCGTCGTCTTCGTCCAGACCTTCGACATGACCGTGATCGTGCGTGGGCAATTCGCCTGTACGGGCGAAGCTCACCATCACCTGCACGAAGCGGTAGCACATCAGAAAGGAACCCAGCGGCACTGCGGAGTACACGATCCAGGTCGGCCACTCGAGATCGGGCGTCGTCGGACCTTCGAAGAAATCTCCGGCGTCACGACCGAGCAGGGTCAGGGTCTCGTAGGCCAGGCCGTTCTCCCACACGAAGAGCGCGCCGAAGAGGCCGATGAGACCGGTGAAGACCACCCCGCACACCAGACCGGTCTGGATGAGGGCGGCTCGCGAAGCACCAGTGAGCTTGTTCACCAGGATGTCGACGCCGACGTGGATGCCGGTGCGCACGCCATAGGCGGCGCCGAACTTCGCCATCCACACGAAAAGGATGATGCAGAACTCCTGCGCCCAGCCGACGTTCAGCTCGAGCAGCCAGTCCTGCAGCCCCGGGATTTCGTACCCGGACATATAGCGGTGCACCACCGAGATGAAGATCACGATCGTCGCCACTGCCATCAGGGCGCCGATGATGAACTCCTCGAGGCGGTCGAGAAGCTTGTTCATGATTGTTTTCCCCCGAAAAAACGCCCGTCTGGTCTGCGTGGCCTGACGGGCGCTACTGGGCGTCTAGAAGACTCGATTACAGCTTGGAGGGATCGAAGCCGGTTTCCTTGTAGATCGACTGAATCAGGTCGGCGCCGATGCGCGACTCCATCTTCTTGTGCACCGGGGCAAGTGCCTTCATGAAGGCAGCCTTCTCTTCTGCGGTCGGCGTGTAGATCTCGGTCTTGCCGGAAGCACGCACGCCCTCGAGAGCCTTGTCGTTCTCTTCCTTCGCGATCTGGTTCGCATAGTCGGTCGACTCGGCCATCGCCTTGTCGAGCTGGGTGCGAACTTCTGCGGGCAGGCCCTCCCAGAACTTCTTGTTG
Organism: Thauera sp. AutoDN2; assembly: GCF_051280715.1. Classification (NCBI taxonomy): domain Bacteria; kingdom Pseudomonadati; phylum Pseudomonadota; class Betaproteobacteria; order Rhodocyclales; family Zoogloeaceae; genus Thauera; species Thauera sp. AutoDN2. Next base: position 266,342 of record NZ_JBNCAR010000002.1, read on the forward strand.
GTGATGACGGCATAGCCCAGATAGCCATGGTCCGTCAGCGTCATGTGCTTCTGCACTTCATGCATCTTCTGGGTGAACAGGTTGGAATGCGGGTTCTCGGTGCCATCGACCACGCCGGTCTGCAGCGCCTGGTACACCTCTGAGAATGCCATCACCTGCGGCAGCGCCTTGACGGTGCGCATCTGCTCCTCGAGCACCTTGGACGACTGGATGCGCATCTTCTTGCCCTTCAGGTCGTCGGGCGTGCGGATCGGCGAGTTGGCCGAGAGGGACTTGAAGCCGTTGTCCCAGAACGCCAGCCCCTTGATGCCCTTGGGCTCGAGCTTGGCGAGCAGTTGCTGGCCGGCCGCCCCCTTGGTGATCTTGTGCAGCGTGGCGTAGCCGTCGAAGATGTAGGGCAGGTCGAAAACCTCGAACTCACGCACACCCAGAGGGCCGAACTTGGCGAGCGACGGTGCGAGCAACTGGACGGCGCCGAGTTGCAGTGCTTCCATCTCTTCCTTGTCCTTGTACAGCGTGCTGTTGGCGTAGACCTCGACCTTGACCGCGCCGTTGGTGTACTGCTCGGCCAACTCCTTGAATTTTTCCGCGGCCTTACCCTTGGGCGTGTCCTGGGCCACGACGTGGCTGAACTTGATCACGATCGGGTCTGCTGCAACCGCAGTTGCCGATAGTCCCACGGCCGCCAGGCCAACCAGAAGCGCACGAATCTTCATGAACACATCTCCTCCGAGAGAACGGCTTGAATTCCTTGAGCGTTCCGGCGGCTGCCGGGCGCGTGAGGGACACGGCGATAAGTTTTGCTGTGCCCTGAATCAGTATCCTTTCGGGTCCGGCGGACTGCTATTGTGGATGTCCGCAACCGTGAAAACCGCAGGCCGCCTGCCACGACCCGCCCTCCTCAGCCACCCTCGCCCCGACACCTCTTCTTTACCCGGCGCCTCTCCACCCGGCACATGAACGCCCCAGTCTCCCATCTTTCGCCCTTCCCGCACCTCCCGCGCCGCCAGTGGCTGCAGTACCTGCCGTACCTGAGCCTCGCGCTGTTCCTCGCTGCCATTGCCGCCCTGGTCTGGCTGACCCGCGCCTACGACGCCGACGAGCAGCGCACGACCCTGATCAACGACGTGCTGTGGATGGAGCAGAACCTGCGCTTCCATCTCGACCGCAACGAGATCCATCTGCAGGAAATCGGCCCCGAACTGTTCGGCCCGCAAGCACTCGAGCCCCAGACCGAGGCCCGCGTCGCAGCCCTTCTCGGCCAGGAGCGTGGCTTGATCCGCATCCTGTGGCTATCCCCCGAAGGCAAGCTGGCTGGCGCCATCCCACCGCTGACGGGCGACCGCCCCCCTCCAGCCCGCAGCGGCAACGGCGAAAGCCAGGCCGACGCGCGCGAAACGGGTTTCCGCCTCGCGAGCAGCATCGGGCGCGCAGTGTATGGGGCGCACTACATCGGCCCCGGCGGCCTGCCGCTGTTCGACGTGTATGTGCCGGTTTGGTCTGATGACGAACCGCTCGGCGTCGTGGTAGGCGTCTATTCGCTGCCCGACCTGGTCATGCGCGAACTGCCGTGGTGGTTTTCCGAACGCTACCGGGTGGCCGTGCTCGATGCCGACGAAAGGGAGATCGCCTCCAAATCCAAGGTTGCACCGGTCTCCTCCAGCCTCGCCTACACCATGCCCTTCGACCCCCCAGGTCATGGGTTGATGCTGCAGATCACCGCGTACCGATCCGACACGCGCTGGATACCGATGTTGCTGGGGGCATCGATCGTCCTGCTCGCGATCATCATCGTCTGGAGCGTGACCCAGTTGCGCCGCCAGCTCGCCCGACGTCAGGAGGCCGAGCTCGCACTGCGCTCCGAATCAGCCTTCCGCAAGGCGATGGAGGATTCGATGCTCACCGGCATGCGCGCCCGTGATCTGGACGGGCGGCTCACCTACGTCAACTCCGCCTTCTGCCGGATGACAGGCTTCGAGCGCGAGGAGCTGATCGGGCTCCGGCCACCCATGCCGTACTGGGACCCGGAGAACCTGGAGCAGACCCTCGAGCTGCATCGCCAGATCATGGCTGCGGGCAGCGACCCCGAGGGCACCGAGGTCCGGCTGCGGCGCAAGAACGGTGAGGCGCTCGACGCGCTCGTCTTCGAAGCGCCGCTCATCGACGCCGCTGGCCGGCATTCGGGATGGATGGGTTCAGTGCTCGACATTACCGAGCAGAAGCGTGCACGCGAGCAGGCACGGCAGCAGGAGGAGCGCCTGCAGCAGAGTTCGCGCCTGATCACCATGGGCGAGATGGCCTCCACGCTCGCGCACGAACTCAACCAGCCGCTGGCAGCGATCGCGAGCTACAGCAGCGGCTGCGTCAATCGCCTCGAGAGCGCGCAGCCCATCGACCGTGGAGAACTGCTCGACATTCAGGAGCGCATCGGCCGGCAGGCACGACGTGCGGGTGAGATCATCCGCAGGGTGCATGACTTTGTGCGCCGCTCGGAGCCCAAGCGGGTGCCGCTCGACCTGAACGGCGTGGTGCGCGACGCAGTCGGCCTGATCGAGGCGGACGCGCGCAAGCGCCATGTTCAGCTGCGCGTTCAGCTGGCCCCCGCACTGCCAAGCGTGCCTGCGGACGCGGTGATGATCGAGCAGATCCTGGTCAACCTGGTGCGCAACGCGATGGATGCGATGCATGACACCCCGCTCGCCGCGCGCAGCGTCGACATCTGCACGGGCCAGGAAGGCCGCTTCGTCAACGTGGCCGTCGGCGACCGCGGCACGGGCATCAGCGAGGAGGCCGCAGCGCGGCTCTTCGAGCCTTTCTTCAGCACCAAGCAGGAGGGCATGGGCATGGGGCTGAACATCTGCCGCTCGATCGCGGAGCTCCACCACGGCCGCCTGGCTTTCGGTGCCCGCCCCGGGGGCGGTACCATCTTCACCCTATCGCTCCCCGTTGAGAACGACGCGCATGACTGATGCCTGCACCCACATCATCGACGACGACGAAGCCATTCGCGATGCCCTGCAATGGCTGTTCAAGACGCGCGGCGTCGCGTGCCGGACCTGGCCGGGCGGCGAGGAGTTCCTGCAGGCCTGGCAGCCGGAGTGGCGCGGCTGCATCGTGCTCGACATCCGCATGCAGGGCATGACCGGCCTGGAGTGCTTCGACACCCTGCTCGCGCGCGGCTGCGAGCTGCCGGTTATCTTCATCACCGGTCACGGCGACGTACCGATGGCCGTTTCGGCGCTGAAGAAAGGGGCGTTCCACTTCATCGAGAAGCCATTCAACGATCATGACCTCGTCGATCTGGTCGAGAAAGCCCTCGCCGCCGACAACGAGCGCCTGCGCGCAGCCGCCAGTCGGGAAACGGTGGAAGCGCGGCTGTCGACGCTGACACAGCGCGAACGAGAGGTGATGAACCTGATCCTCGAGGGCAAGTACAACAAGGTCATCGCCGACGAACTGGCGATCTCGATGCGTACGGTGGAGGCGCATCGCTCGCGCATCTTCGACAAGATGGCGGTGCGCTCGGCGGTCGAGCTGGCGCAGTTGCTGACCACGCTGCGCGGCTGATACTCAGCCCGCCGGCCAGCGCAACACCACTCCAGGCTCGTCCTCAGCGGCGGAGAACTCCACCGCCCCCCCCAGGCCGCCGACCCAGGCCGGCACCCCGTCCACCCAGAGCACCGGCAGGCGCTCACGCAGCCAGACCGGGATGCCGGCCTCCTGGCACAGCTTGCGCAGCTCTCGCCGCGGACGCTGTGCGGACAAGCGCAGCCGCATGCCGACCTGCCGCGGCGCCAGCACACGCTGCGCTGCACCCTCCAGGCGCGCGAGGCTCAGCCCTTCACCCACCACGGATTCGAAACGCACCGAATCTCCGGCCCAGGGCAGCACCGCCTCGCCCACCCACGCGCGGGGCGCGGGCAGCGGTCCTTGCGCCGGCTCCAGCCACACACGGTCGCGGTAAGCGCGCAAGGCCCACGCACCGAGCCCGATGTCGAGCGCGCGTTCGGCGGGTAGCGCGTCCAGTTGGCGTAGCGCTTCAGCCAGTCTGCGCGCCGGGGGCGCCTGCACGCCCGCCGCCTGCATCCGCCAGCGCACGAGGTTGGCCTGACGCGCGGCACTCAGCCCGCGCAGCGCGGTACGCGAGAGCGCCTCCCCTCCGCAGGCCTGCAGATCGATTTCCGCCAGCGCCCCAAGCAGCGTATCGGCCTCTGCGAAATTCGCGGCTGCGCGTGCCAGCGCAGGCACCGCGGCGGGAAAGATCTCGCCCGCCACCGGCAGCAGGCGATGGCGGATCGCATTGCGGGTGAAGTGCAGGTCAGCGTTGCTTTCGTCCTCCACCCAGTCGAGGCCGCAAGCGCGCGCCCAGCCGACGATCTGCGCCCGACGCAGCCCCAGGAGGGGGCGCAGGCTGCCGGGGACTCCGCCTGCGGCAGGCTGCAGCGCCTGCATGGCCGAGGCGCCCCGCACACCTGCGCCACGGAACAGACGGAACAGCAGGGTTTCGGCCTGATCATCCTGGTGATGGCCGAACACCAGCCAGTCACAGGGCAACGCCCGCAGTGCCGCCAGGCGCACGCTGCGGGCGGCGGCCTCGAGCCCCTGCCCCCCATCGCGTACAACCTCCACCGCAAGGATCTGAAACGGAACGCCAGCCTGCGCGCAGCGCACCCGACAAGCCTCGGCCCAGGCCGGTGCGTTCCCGCTCAGGCCGTGGTGAACGTGGGCTGCGCTGAGCGAAAACCCGAGCGCTCCCTGCACTACGCGCAAGGCCTCGAACAGGACGACGGAATCAACCCCCCCGGAGAGCGCACAGCACAGCCGGCTCCCCTGCCCCACGCCTGCAAGGCGCAGCGCAGCCGAAACTGCGGCGGGTACGTCGGTGACGGTCACGGTGCGCTGCCAGCGCCGGCTCCAGGACACGCGCCACCCGAGGCGCAAGCGCAATGCCGCCGGCCCCAGGCGCGATAAGGCCTCAGGCCGCCTTGTCCTTGAAGCGACCGTAGCGCATCAGCTTCTCGTAGCGCTGAGCAACCAGCTCGGACGGCGTCAGCACCTCGAGCTCGCGTAAGGCATCGGTCAGTGCGCGTTTCAGGGTCGCCGCCATCACGCGCGGATCACGATGCGCGCCGCCCACCGGCTCGTCCACGACCTTGTCGACCAGATCGAGCGACTTCAGGCGCTGTGCGGTGATGCCCATGGTCTCGGCAGCATCAGCGGCCTTTTCTGCGCTCTTCCAAAGGATGGAGGCGCAGCCCTCGGGCGAGATCACCGAGTAGACCGAGTACTGCAGCATCAGCACCTGATCGGCCACCGCGATCGCGAGCGCGCCACCCGAACCGCCTTCGCCGATGATGGTGCTGATGATCGGCGTCTTGAGCTCGGCCATCAGGTAGATGCTGTGGCCGATCGCCTCTGACTGGCCGCGTTCCTCGGCGCCGATGCCGGGATAGGCACCCGGCGTATCGACGAAGGTGAACACCGGCAGCGCGAACTTCTCGGCCATCTTCATCAGGCGCATGGCCTTCCGGTAGCCCTCGGGCCGCGGCATGCCGAAGTTGCGCGCGATCTTTTCCTTGGTATCGCGCCCCTTCTGATGGCCGATCACCACGCAGGCCTGGCCATTGAAGCGCGCCAGGCCGCCGACGATGGCCTTGTCGTCGGCGTAGCTGCGGTCGCCGTGCAGTTCCTGGAAGTCGGTAAAGATCAGGCTCGCGTAATCGAGCGTGTAGGGACGCTGCGGGTGACGCGCCACTTGGGCGACCTGCCAGGGCGTCAGTTTGGCGTAAAGATCCTTGGTCAGCGACTGGCTCTTGGTCTCGAGCCGCTTGATCTCGTCGGAGATGTCGACCGCCGGATCGTCCTGCACGAAACGCAGCTGGTCGATCTTTTCCTCAAGTTCGGAGATCGCCGTTTCGAAATCGAGAAAGGTGGTCTTCATCCCGGCCTGTCCAAGTCAAAAATGTCCGCCATTGTAACGCCTGCGTTGTGCCACGCGAGCACTGCATGCTGCGGCGCAAAAGCAGGCAGACCTCAAAAGAACACCGGGGCGGCGCCTTGCGGCAGCCGCCCCGGTGCGCCTCGGCCCGGTCGTGACCGGGGAGGAGGGGGTCACTCGTTGTTGGCGAAGCCCAGCAGGTGCAGCAGGCTGGTGAAGAGGTTGAAGATCGACACGAACAGCGACACGGTTGCCATGATGTAGTTGGTTTCACCACCATGGATGATGTTGCTGGTCTCATACAGGATCAGCCCCGACATCAGCAGCACGAAGGCGGCGGACACGGTCAGCGAGAGCGCCGGGATCGAGAAGAAGATCGCGCCCAGGCCAGCGAGGAAGGCCACCAGGATACCCACCATCAGGAAGCCGCCCATGAAGGAGAAGTCCTTCTTGGTGGTCAGCGCATAGGCGGACAGGCCCAGGAAGATCGCCGCCGTGCCGGCCATGGCTTGCATCACGATGCTGCTGCCATTCGGCAGCGACAGGTAGGCAGAGATGATCGGGCCGAGCGTGAAGCCCATGAAGCCGGTCAGCGCGAACACGAAGACGACACCGAGGCTGCTGTTACGGAACTTGGTCGTGGCGAACAGCAGGCCGAAGTAACCGGCCAGGGTGATCAGGATGCCCAGGCGCGGCGCGCCCATCGCCATCGACACACCGGCAGTCAGCGCCGAGAACGCGAGCGTCAGCGACAGCAGCATGTAAGTGTTGCGGATGACCTTGTTGGTCTGCAGGACCGAAGCCTCGGCACGGCCGAAGCCTGTGATGCGGTTTTCCATGATCGAATGTCCTCCTAAGGAAGAGAGTGTGAATTGTTTTGGGGCCGGTCCCGACACGTGGCACTGCCCGGCCGTTCAGGCGATGGCCTGCGGCGAAACTCAGGCCGGCATGACGGCCCCGGCCGTGCGATCGGGACGCTGATGGCGGCGCACGCGCTGCGCGAGTACGCGGGCGACCCGGTCGGCCGCTTCATCGACCGCGGCGCGCACGTCGAGCTGGTTGATGGCGAACACCACGTCGGGCAGGTTGCGCAGTCGCAGTTGTACCACGCAACGCTTGTCGACGCCGCCCTTGGGACCGTTCACGTCGGCGACTTTCACGCGCGCCCACTGGATGTGGTCGCGGAAACGGCCGACTGCGAATTTCATTCGACGCGCCACGTATTCGCGCAGGCCGGGGGCGGCTTCAACACCATCGCATTGCAGGTCGATACGCATGTTCAGTCTCCTGTTGTTGTCACACGGATCCATCGGGCCCTGTGCTCCGATGGATACTACCGCTCAGACTGTTCGATAAAATCTCAGTTCAACAGAATGTTCATCTGATTTTTTCGAAGTATTGACCACGCCAGCCATCCGGGGACACTGCCATGCTCAACTACAAACAGCTGCACCACTTCTGGGCCGTGGCACGTGCGGGTGGGATCGTGCGCGCGGCAGAACGTTCCGGACTCGCCCCACAAACTCTGTCGGGCCAGATCGCCAGTCTGGAAACGGACCTCGGCGTCAACCTTTTCAAGCGCCAGGGGCGGGGGCTGGAGTTGACCGAAACCGGGCGCATGGTGCTGGACTATGCGGAAGAGATCTTCCGCCTTGGCAGCGAACTGGAAGAAGCCCTGCGCAGCCGCGCCACCGGCCGCACCGTACCCTTCCGCGTGGGGATCGCCGACGTCGTCCCCAAGGCCATCGCCTGGCTGCTGCTCGCGCCGTCCCTGGACCTGCCCGACCCCATGCGAATCGTGTGCAGGGAAGGCAAGTTCGATGCGCTGCTCGGTGAGTTGGCGATCCACAAGCTCGACGTGGTGCTTGCGGACAGCCCACTGCCGCCGAACATGGGCGTACGCGGGTTCAGCCATGCGCTGGGCGAGTCGACCATCGGCTTCTATGCCGCGCCTGAACTGGCAGCATCGCTGCAGGGCGACTTCCCGGCACAGCTCAACGGCGCCCCCCTGCTGCTGCCGGGGGTGGAAGCAAGCGTGCGCGGCCCGCTCCTGCGCTGGATCGAAGCGGCCGGCCTGCATCCACGCATCGTGGGCGAATTCGACGACAGCGCGCTGATGCGCGCGTTCGCGGAGGCCGGCGCAGGTATCTTCCCCAGCGCATCCTTGGTCGGCGAGCAGTTGTGCCGCCAGAGTGGCTTGGTACTCCTGGGGGACGCCAGTGGCGTGACGGAAACCTATTACGCGATCTCGGTCGAACGCAGGCTGACGCATCCGGCAGTCCGCGCCATCAGCGATGCCGCGCGGGAGAAGACAAAATTCGGCTGAATGCGTCGTTTGCGGGGGACCGCAACCCGCGGCTGGGCCCGGGCGGCAGATTTGATTTTCCGCCACGCACGCTACAGAATCGCGGGCCGGCCGCAGCGCTCGGACTGGATCGACGATTCAGCCGTGCACGCAAGAGCCGCCTGCAGCGATGAGAGCGCTTGAAGCTGGTGCCGGGAGTGGGACTCGAACCCACACACCTTGCGGCGGCGGATTTTGAATCTGCCCCCGGCCCCTTTTGTGGCGCAGGATTAAGCCCAAAGAATCAATAAAATCAACGCACTTCTATACCCTTCATTACTTCATGCTACCAGTTTTTGCAGCACTAAGTGCTGCAAAATTGCTGCAGAAGTGCTGCAAAATCGGAA